>CAZZZH010000014.1:10197-33253 GCA_964658445.1 Ilyomonas sp. | reverse complement strand
GCAAGGCGAAGGACTTTTTGCGCGGCTATGCGCTGAATGTTTTCAGCAGCACAGGCCCGATCGGCGCGAACCACTTTGCCGCATATGGCGAAGAGTTGCAGCAGAAGCTGCATAGCTATCACGGCAGCGGGTTTTCCTTTGGCATCATACTTCGTCATGCGGAAGCTTTTTACTGCCAGCACCCCTTTAATATCCATAATCAAACTGATAATATCTGAAGCATGGATTACGGTTTTTAATTCTGTTTGTTCAAGTTCATCGGTATCAATAAATCCGTGTTCCAGAATCGGTCCTTCAAATACTTCATCTGTGGTGTAGCCCTTTGCCAGCAACTCTTTCAACGTGTAGAAGTGGAGCGATGGGTTCAGGTATTGTTCAATGGCATACCACACATCTGCCTGCACTTGGTCCATATCGGTATCAGGTGTTACATCGATATCGCAGCAGATAGCAATCTCTTCATCAGGTATGGTATCAACTTTTATAAAATCTTCACACAGGTTCCGGTTCTGGTGCAGTTTCTTAATTGCAGTTTGAACAATGCGTTTCGATTCCTGAATTTTATAGATATACAGGTTAATAATCTGCTGCGTAAATGATGGCGAGAAGAACGCCTGCATATCACCCAACGTTACAGTTTTGCCAGATGGCTTCAAGTCAATGATAATTTCTGCAGCTACACTGGTGGTATATGTCGTATCATTTGCCATCAAAAAGCTGAATGCGAAGGCAGCTTTCCAGTCATTTCCATCCTGTGTTATATCGGCGGAAACGCCTGTTAGTGAGTCTTTATTTGCTGTAAATAAATCCTGGTTTACAGTTATCTCATTCCAGGCAGGAAGTATTACAGTAAAGCTTACTGTGCCTGGGTTATAGCCATTAGTTGCCGGGCTTAATACCTGCAGTTCGCCATTGTTCAGGTTACCTGCCAGCGGGTCATCATCCAGATCGAGAAGCACGTTGTACAGACCTGAAATATGGATAGGATGCGGCGTAGTGTTGTACGTTAACTTATCTTCTTTGCAGTTTGCATAAAACACTATTTCGGCCATTGATGTGGTGATGTTGTTATTTGTTGTTGATATATTAGCTGTAAACAACCAGGCGTTGTGTATACCATCTGTATCTATCAGCATTTTTCTATAATCATCAATCGTCAGCGGCGCTTGTGTCAAAATGTTTTTAGCGGTAAATAACGCCTGCGAAGCTGGGATTTGTCCATTGCTTTCTGTCAGCAAATCCCGCATCGGCAAGCCCGAGCGATAGCCCAATTCGGTTATTGCATAACACAAGGCTTCGAGTATAGTAATGCCTGGATCGTGCTCGTTATAGTCCGTCCATAAATTGCTGCTGAGCTCTTCAATATATTTCAGTCCTTCGCTGCGCAGAAAGGTATAGTCTTCGTCTTTATTTAGCACCGGTTTTTTTGCTATGGTTATCTCGTCTGCCATCAGTTGTTGCAATTTGCAGGTGATTGAATAAGATGTCTGGTAATCACTCCGTTTGCATCTGTATTGTTGTACGATACCAATATGGAGCGGGCAGTGGAAGCAATGGCTTCTTCAATATTGGTTTTGGCATCTGTTATCGTGCCTTCTTCATCACGGATAAACTGGTTCATCTGGAAGTTGGTAACGAAGTCAACATAAGGTCTTTCTTCCACAAAATTCAGCACGACCGATTTTTCTATTTTGCCTCCAAACTCAATGTCCTTGCCGCTTCCGTTTGCCCATGGTGTAAGGAATTGCTCGATTTCATCGTTTAATTGTTTCTTATAAAAATCAACATCGTAGTTGGGTAAAAAGGTTACGCCAAAATCAAACTGTACTTCCTCAAACTGAGGGTTGCTTACCTGCAGTTTTACAAACGACGAAGTGAGGCTATCTAAGTATTGTTGTATCTCTTCTATTAATCCAATGCTGGTATAAGGTCTTAGTAAATTGGCAGCAGGAAGATTATTTAAATCCGGCACCGTCACGACCATTACATAACCCGGCAACACCTCGCTATACTTGTTTGTGTTTGTATTCTGGCTGATGATAAAACCAGTATGGTTGATTGCTTTCGCTTTGTGTATTTGTGGAAAATAATCGAGTATCAGCCGTTCATAATCCAGCGATGTAACCGCGCGATGTTTATGCCTCAATCGTTCGCTTACCCTAATGTAAAAGCGATCATCGGTCTCGTGCAGGCGACCACCGAAGGATGCATAAGGTTGCTCTGTTTTCTTAAGGGTAGCTATGGCTGCAACTGGTTTGGTGATAGTGCTTGCAGGCAATGCAGTTGTGTATTCCATTTCTGTTGTAAGGTCTTGCGCAAACACGGCTTTAGCTGCATTAGTGCGCACGGCAATAAGCTTGCAAACTGCATCTGTGTCTTTATCGGCCACCAGTTTTATCCAGGCAAGAGAAGCATCTGCGCGGGTATTGCCAACAACGGCATCATTTGGCAACGACACCGTTACAATACCTGAGCGAGTCAAGTTGTTCGTTTCATCTACAACAGACCCTTTATCAAATAGCAGCCAGTTGTTGTTGAATAGATAATACCACCGAAGGTTTATCATACTTTTTAACGGATTGCTGCTGCCATCTAATACCTGAAAAAGTAAAGTCAACGTTTCCTGCGGGAAAGCATCCTGCAAACCAATCCAAAGCTCGCCGCTGTCATCGCCTGATGTATCATTATCAAGATTAAAAACGGGTAACAAAGTCATAGCATCCTTCGTAAGCGAAGGGTGCATTTCGCGCGAGCCAAAGGGCTCGTTGTGATAATAAAACGCAGAGCTGTTGCTAAAAGAAGTGGCGCTATTGTCGGTAAAGTCAATGTTGGTTTGCGCTGTATAATTTACGCTGACAGAATTCGCGATTAGCTGTGGTGCGGGCAGGCCTAATTTTGGCGGATCAACGGTATAACTTGTTACTACGCCTTTATCTGAATTGACCGTAACCTTTGTTTGTTCCAGCGCAGCCTGCGTATTATGCAAATACGTGGCAAAACTATAATCGCTGGTCGCCAGTTGCAGCTTCACAAAGCCGGCTGTACTTTTTACATTGTAGTCGGTATTGTCTGTAAAATCAATGTCCGTTATTTCTATGTTCGATGACAACGAGCCTGATACTGCAACCGGCGTGGAAAGCAGATTCACATTGCTTTTCAGCGGCGACGACGACCATTCACCCGCATACAATGCCAGCAGGTTGGCAGGCGCAGTTGCGGCAAACACCGATAAAAATAAACCTGAGTTTGCCTTTTGGTTAACCAGCTCGTTCATGCTTGTTTGGCTGATGCTTTCAACAGACGAAGAAGCTGCAGTCATCATAGATTCAGCAGACATTATTGGCTTGAAAGAAGAGGTAGCATCTGCCTGTACGGTTGCAGAATTTCCGGCAGATGAAACAGCATTGAGTAAGCTCGTTTCTTCATTTAAGTTAAGGACATTCGAAATAATATAATTAGCGTTATCGGCAGCAGCCTGCGCTAATGAAGTGTCTACAGCTTTCCAGTCGAAGTTGATCTGCAAAGCGGTGAGTGGTTTTTGAAAAATTTCTTTACTGCCGATGATAAAGTCATCGCCTGCCGATGGAAAGTCGCCAAAAGGCTTGAAAGGCTTAGCAGCACTGATGCTGCCATCTTTGTTTTGCAGGCTCAGGTTTTTTACTGTTGCTGAAACAGTAAGGATAAGATTGTTGATGACAATGCCTTTTATTTTTTGATAAGAAGCATAGCTGTTCAGCGTTACTTCTGCCATTGGCAGCAACGTGTTGTAATTGCCTTTGTGTATCTTTTGCGAGTAAGGAATAATGGGCGGTGCATCACCTTGCAATGCAACGGTAATCTCCATTGCATTGCCAAAAATTTTTGCAGTATAAGACGTAGCAGTGTACCAGTCTTTTTTTGCAGTGAAGCGAATGGTAAACAGACTTTGTAAATCGTTTTCGGTAATGGCAGATAAACTGTCGCACTCAAACCGGAAGGTAATAACGCGCTTACCTTCATTTAGAAACAAGAGGTTTGAGGCAATGGCGAAACCAAGGCTGGTACCAGTCTTCTTCCCTGCATTTTTAAAGGCAGACCACGAGTTATCGGCACTGGTTAAATTGGCTCCATTGCCATCATCTGAGTTAGCAACAGAAGATGCATACAAAGCGCCGTTTGCACTCTTATCAAGATATAATGATTGCAACTTTTGTACGGTTGTTTTTTGTAACACGACATCGTTTACCACATTGTAAAAAATGTCTTTACCCGCTGCATCTTTTCCGGCTTTAAAAGCCGTATTTTTCTTCAGTAAATATTGCTCGGTATTCTTTTGCAACTCAAACAGAAGATGCACAAAACCCGGCTCTGCATTGCGGTTGGTAAGTTGCAATACTTCTTTATAATAAAAGTCAAGATGGTTTTGGGTAAAGCTGTTCAGATGGTCTTGCGCAAAGCGAAACAAACGCAGGAAAGCAAGATACAGCGCATAATGCGGCTGATGCGAAGGATAATCGTTCAACGTCTCATCCAGGTAAGCTGGTGTTTTGCTTACAATGTTAATGATGCCGTTGATAAATAGTTGTAGCGGGCCGGTAAATAAGTTGTGCGTAAGTACATGTCCAATGTCGCCTTTTACATCTGCACTTTGCAAAGTGATTTGTGGAACGGTAAGCGATGAAACCGCCCATGCTTTGCTTAAACTTGCCGGGTTGAAATCGCCTGAAAAAACAACCGGCGACACCGGCATCAGCGGATCGATATAATTAGAACTTGAGTCGATGAGAGATAACAGTGCATCTCGAAATGTGGTGTAGTAGTTATACAGCAAAGCCAATGGCAGCGCAAGGTTTGAAGTAATTGCCACTGATAAAAAATCGGTATAACGAACATCGGCTGGCAGATGTTGCAAGGCAGCATCTAACTGCGAAGCCAGCGTAAATACAAGATCAAAAATCGTTTTAAAATACTTCTTAGCTTCCTCACTGTTGGCTGCATTGTGCACCTCATCGTTTACATTTGAAACAAAGGGAGTCAGGTCTTTTGCTTTCCAGTCGGCAATTGCAGCAATGGTTACCGAAACATCGCCCGACATAAATGCCTGCCAATCGCCAACTGGTTGGTTGGTTTCATCAAAATAATTGAGATAAGCGCCGTACTTTTTGGCAAACAAAATCAGTTGTGCTGTGGTACGTTCATCTACATTGGCATACTGCGCCAGCAAAGCGCGTAAGGCGCGTTGCGACTGGCTGGTGCCGCTGTATTGCAAGAGATCAGTATCGTAACAAGTGTTTGCCATTAGCGTAGCTCAGTGCCTTCTTTTTTATAATACGGATACACGAAATTGAAACGTGAGTTGGTAGTGCGAACGATGTAGTCAAGGATGATAAGAATCACGCCTTCTGTTTCTCTGCTGTCATCAATTTTTACGGTTTGCAAATCAATTCTGGCTTCGTAAAAAAGGATAGCCGTCCTTATCATTTCGCGTATGTAGGTTTTGAATGTCGTAGTCATACTTTCAAACACCATTTCATCTAAGTTGCAGCCATAGTCGGGCAGCATGATGCGCTCGCCTTTGCGCGTAGCAAGCAATATCTGCAGGCTCTCCTGAATGTCTTCTTCTTCACTTACCATGTTCACGCTATCAGTCGCATTATCGAATGCCGGTGGAAATTTCCAGCCTCTTCCTAAAAAAGAATTTATAGTTGTTGTCATATCAGCCTCCTATTAACACAGTAAAACATCCTAAAACTATTGTTCCGCCATGAGCCGTTGAATCGCCCATGCGGGCTGCCGGCTTGCCACCAATAAGCACAGTAGAAGAACCCGCTGCAATAGTATCGGGCGGACCAGCACACACACACATATCGCCTGCGCAAGCTGCCGGCAAACCGCCGATTAAAACAGTAGGTGCGCCTGGCGGCAAAATGGGGCCGCCTACATGTGGTGATGGTCCGTTGAACATGGGGCATACGTGCATGTCGGATACTCTGGCTGCGAAAGGCATAATGGTATGATTTAATGGAACACGGATGACACAAACTGCGTGTCAGAGGTTCCGGATTTTTGTCTAAGTCGATGCGCTCGTTCTTATGTTTCTATAATTCTATTGTGTTTCATATAGCACTCGCATAAAAGCTCAATTATTTTCCGAACGTACAAGTGAGTGACACAACAGGCGATGCCATGAAAAACAACTGTTCGTTCCATAATGGCTGTTCTGATGTTCTGTATTCATTATCCTTATTTCATTCATCTCACACACATCCCGGTTCAGATATTTTCACTAATTTATCATCACCACGCCGCCTTTAATGGTTGCGGTTCCCGAGCCTTCCACTTTTACAGAAGGTGCAGAAAGCTCGGCACTGCCACTACCTGCTTTTATGGAAGCGCCGCCTGCACTTACCGAAAAACTGGAGGAAGGACTTACCGTAACATTCGCCGCTTCAATCTTTAAATCGGTTGCTGCTTTCAAGCTCATAGCAGCCGCACTTTCTATCGTTACTGCCGTCGCATCCATCGTAATTTTGTTACCATTCTCATCTTCTAATTGCATGAGATTGTTTGATTCATCTATCGTGATTTTTTTGCCGGCAGGCGTTTCGATTTTTAATGATTTATCAGCATCGTTAAAGATCATTTTCATGCCGCTGCGCGTGGTAAATCCTTTCTCGTCGTTTTGGTCGGAAGCCTTGAGTGGCGCGGGTTTCGCACTGCTGTTGAACATACCCAGCACAACGGGATAACGCGGATCGTCATTTAAAAAACCAACTACGACTTCATCACTAATTTCAGGTCGGAAAAATGAGCCGCGGTTATTGCCTGCGTCTAATGTGCTGATGCGACACCAAACGCCATCTTCGCTTTCGCTGATGATGGGCAACCGAACCCGGATACGATCGCTACTTTCGGGATCGTTTTCTAAAGCGGTAACAATACCGATTTGCAAACCTTTTGCTGCAGGTAACATGTTGGCAGCCGGTGTCGTAGTTACTTCAGGTTTGTTGGTAAACAGTTCATCGCTTAAGCCAAACTGCACGTCTGTTTTCCAAGCGCCGTTTACAATTTCGTGGCGCACGCCGGAGACGAAAACTTTGCCATTGAAACGTTCTCCAACACCGCCGATGTTGATGCAATCACCGGGATTAATTTGTCCATATCCACGAAGCTTTGCGCGACCTCTGCAGCGGGCTAGGCGAACCATTTGTAAGCGGGCATCGGCAAGGTTTTGCAGTTCGTCCTGCTTGATTTCTTCGCCGACAAAAAGGTCGTATTCCGCAATAGCGAGAACATCGCCTAAATCGCCTGAAGAAAGATTGCCATTTTCCGGAAAGCCAGGCTCGGCCGCATCGGCAGTGGTGATGGCTTGGTTGGCATCATCCCAAGTAGAAGCTTTAATGCTTCCGTATTGATGACGTGCATCGAGGTCGGCATCAAACTCTAAGAGGGTCGCGCCAAATACAACATCCAACACGGCTGCACCGCTGAGGTCAGGCTTCTTTGCCGTGAGCTTGCCATCGCTTACGGTACATAGTTTTCCATTGGCTTCCATGCGGGAAAGAATAAAATCCCAATCAGTGCTGTCGTATTGTACCAAGGTTTCCTGTTGTGCGGTTGTGCTTTCAATATCATGCTCCAGACTATAAGTGTCGATGATGCTTCCGGCGGCATCGCTGTCGGTGGTGTTATAGAAATATTTGTTTTTCCGGGCGATGGTCATTTTGATCATTTTGTCCCTGCAATCCAGTATCAGCAAGGGCGATGCGTTGTTGCGAATCTTTAAGCTATGCCGAACAATTATGCCTTTGAACAGCAAGGTTTCATCGGAATGATAGCCTGCCGTTATCTCTATCTCTGCGCCGGGTTTGAAAGTGTCTTCATTGCTGATAGCAAAGTCTTGCAGGGCAGGATCGCCATCGTAAATCATCAGTTTGGCGAAGGGTATGCGGTTCACTTCTTTTGCCACATGAATAGAAGCGACCTGGTATTGCGAGCTGATGGCTGCGCCGTTTACTTTGATAGTGAACGTTACCAAATCGGTGTTCTGTGTGCCGGGAAGTGATTGACTTAATGACATTTCTATTCTGCTTTTATCTACTTAGCTATTGGTGGAAAAATGAGTTTCGTTCCCGGAGTTAATTGTTTAAAATTGGTAAGCTTGTTCACCTTAGCTACCTGGTAATAATATTTGCTGTCGCCATATTCTCGATAACACAACAGCGGCAATGTATCGCCTTCAATTACGGTACGGATGTGCGTTAAATCGGGCGATTGCCTGCCTTCTTTGGCAGCCAATGTTGCCGGGTCTATCGCGCTTTGAAAGGTGCAGTTCGCTTCGGCTCTTACCGGTGTTCCATCGGGCTTGAAGAGCTTAAAGCTAACCGTCATATTGGTAAGCTGGCAGTTGTAAATAAGCGGCCCCCACTGTAACTGCACGTAGCGTGGCGAGTGCGTAGTGCTGTCGTAATTATAGACTACGTTTTTAAACGTATTGAAGTCCTGCACCACATCCGGCTTATCGGCTGGCAAGCCGGGTACGGCTAAGCCGGAGAGTAAACCACCACCGCCTTTTTTAACTACACCACTGCCATCGAAAATGAACTTGAACGTCATGTTCTGTGCCGGGCGTTTATTGAAGGTTCGTACACTTTCGCTGGAACCTTGTCCGGTGATGTCGTTGGTCTCATTGCCATAGGTTAATGAGTACGATTCGGGGTTAATCAATACCTCGTATTCAACGCCGGGAATGGCGCTGCTGAAAGTGGCATCGGTATAAGCCACAAGCTTCATTTTTTTTAGTTCGCCTAATGCCATATCAACGTTCTTCTTTTTGTTTTAAAATATCAAGCACCTGCTCTACGCATTGGGCGATGATGTCATCGGTATTAACTGGCAACTTTGATGCGTTGCCGGTTTGCGATGGTGTATCGCTGATGGTAGTGGTGATTTGCAACTCGCGGATTTCTATTGGCATAGTGAGATGGTTAATTGATTTAATAGAACACAGATGACACTGACTGCGTACACGGATATTCTTGATTTGCCTTTGTTGAAATCTATGTGTTCAATCTATATTTCTATGATTTATTATGGTTCATACAGCACTCGCTTAAAAAGCCCAATTATTGACAAGGCGTTGAAGAGTGCGACGCAACGATGCCAAACCGGAGTTCCTGACTTCTGGTCCATAATGGCTGTTGTGCTGTTTTGTATTTCATTCTATTTCATTTTTTACGCAACAGAGATGCTTACACTTGCGCTGGCACCACCCAACAAATCGGCAACGGCGCCAACGGCTGCGCCCACTGTAGCAGAGAGATTAAGCGTTTTGTAATACTCGTAGCGCAAGGTCATGCTCTCGACCACAATCTGCCCATTCTCGGCATTTAAACCACTGATCTCATATTTGATGGGATAAGCATTGGCGATGTACCAGGATGATACCGGCAAGTGATCTTCGTTGAGCAACGAAATGAGAATGTTGGTAGGTTGGTAGTTGAAATTTTCTATCGCATCGATGCACCAAGCGGTAACGCCGGAAACCAATGTCATACCGCGTTTCAGCACGAGGTCCTGATAAGAAGTGCGACCCGGCAAGCGATGTACAAAACGGTTTTCGCCACCTTCGTTATACGTGTCAACATTCACGGTTACAGAAAGACCGGATACTTCCTGGAAACGAAAATCGTTGGGTACTTGCGGAAAGATTTCGAAGACCACAAGGAAATGAAAACCAGTCAACGGATAGTCGAACATACTTACTCATTTTGTATGGTGAAGCCTTCATGTGCAAGATCCAATTGCTCGATTGCTACGTCGTTGCCATCTGCTTTTAAATCAGTGGAAGTGATCTTCGTTGGCCATGCATTTTTTACTTTCCATACAATGACAGGGGCATGTGTTTCATCGAGCAAACTGATAGTGATATCGCGCCGCTGCACGGTATTCATGTTAATGGTGTTGAACCAATTGTAGAACTCGTTATCTGACTTGAAGATGCCGCGTTTTAATGTGATGTTGCTGAACTTGCGCTGACCCGGCATTTTGATTTTATGAAATTCCGGGCTGGCGCCATCCCGGTATTCGATCACATCGTTGGTAATGTCGAGACCGCTGACATCAGTAAAGCCAATGCGCGTGCCGCCCCAGTCGACCTGGAAGTGGAATTTCGGAAGTGGGTAGTTAGCCATAATGTATGTTGTTTGAAAGATAAATGAAATGATTTCTGAAACCCACGGCCGACGTTAATTCGCGAAGACGTTTTTGCATTTTTATCAACGTAAATCTCTTTCGTCTGTGGGCTACGTAATTAAGCCTGTTGCTGTATCTGCGAAAAGCGGAGGATGATAAACTCAGCAGGACGAACCGGCGCCATACCAATCTCAACAATCATCTTACCATTGAGAATGTCATCGAAGGTCATGGTTTGTCCCAAGCCGACTTTTACATAAAAAGCCAGCTCGGGTTTAGAACCTGCCAGCGCACCTAAACGCCATAAGTTAGTGAGATAATTTTCAATCATTGCTCGCACACGCACCCAGGTGTTGCCATCGTTCGGCTCGAACACAAATTGCGCTGCGGCTTTCTTTACACTTTCTTCTACCATGATGTAAAACCGGCGTACCGAGATGTAACGAAAATCATTGCTGTTGCCGTCCAGTGTGCGTGCGCCCCACACAAGAATTCCTTTACCCGTAAAAGCACGGATAGCATTGACAGATTTGCCACCTGTCGGGTCTATATTCATATCGCCCTGCCCTTCATCAGAAATCTGGAACACAGTGGCTGAAACATCGAGCAGGCCTACGTTTGCGGGTGCTTTCCATACGCCGCGCGTACCATCCACTGCAGCATATACACCTGCCATAGCCGGAGACGGCGGAAGAATAACGGGGAACTGTGTATTGAGTGCATTTTTAAGTGTATTGTAAGCCGCGGAATTGCTGGCTGTAGCCGCATTTAAAAATGTTCCGTTCAAAGGACCGGCAGCACCGTTTACCGTATGATTGATCTTGGTTTTTGTTTCATCGTAATCGTAATGATATACGGTCTTTACATTGGGAAAATAAGCCGCGCCGTAATTAGGATCGTTCGTTGTTAATTTGGTTCTGAAAGTACTGATGGAAGTGGAAAGATCGCCGCTGGTAATGAGTGTTTCGCCGGTATCGTGCGAGTCGATAATGCAGAAGCGATCCTGCAGGTCGTGGCACTGCAGCAATGCATCGCCCACCAAGGCATAGTACTCGGTTTCATCCATGTTCTGCCCTTCGGGAAAAACAATCAGCGTTGGTTCATCTTCCATCTTTACAGCAGCCAAGCCTTTTTCCAAATCATCTTTAGCCAGATCGTCGCCGATGTTTGCTTTGAAAGGACCTGCAGAAACAATGTAACACGCGCCGCCACCATTGGCATAAAACAGTCGCATAGCATTGTGCATGTTGTGCTTCGATTTGGCACCATTGAAGGCAACGCTTACCGTATCTCCCGAGGTTTGCTGCGTGTAAGTAATTTCGATGTTTGTTTCCGGCTGACCACCCCCGAAATACAACTCATACTCCAGCAGCGAAGTGATGCGCGTTGGTTTGTTGGTAAGGTCTTTACCGTTGGTTGACTGCGCCATCTGCGTGTAGCCGATAAAGGCTGGAACAGCAGTGGCTACCTGCGCAATGGCAGGCGGAAAAGAGGGAATTTCGTTTACATAAACTCCCGGTGTTTTAATAGCACTTTCGTTTATCTGTGACATGAGGAACTGGTTTTTGAATGATTCATTTTTATTAAAAAGAGGAGAAGTTTAGTTGCCACAAAGGCGCTAAAACAGAAAGGGAAACTGATGTTAATTATCTATGTGTCTATACTATTCATAGCAGGCAAATTTTAGTAGTTAAGAAAGATTTCTGAGCAATCATATACATCGGTTGGCGTTGTGTGTTTTGATAATCGCTGCGGGCTGGCACACGCAATAGGTGCATATTCCAGCGCACCGACATTCAATTTTAAATTCAATGTTTTTTCAGATAATGGGATGGGCAGTAAAGACGAAACCATATGTGGTGCCGGTGCAGAAAACTGATAGATGCCGGCATTATCGCTGATGGTGCTGGTAGCGCTCATTAAAGAATATTTCCAGATCGTTGCGCGATTCAAAAAGGATAGAGAATAGACAGGCGATAATAATGAAGATCCATTGAGCATTTTATATCCATCAGGCAAAGTGGCATCGTTGTATAACTCAATCACAGCAAAGGGTTGCGTGGTATTTAAGCTATCATCTATATAAACAATCTGCTCTGCATCGCTATTCACTTTTACTTTATACTTGCCTGGAGGCAATTCGCCAAGTTTTAAATTGAAAGAAGAAACAGGATTCAGAAATGTTTCTGTTTTGGATAGAACCAATGTATTATAGTCTGCCGGCGATGCCGCATTGAACCCGCGGACTTCTATTGTTGCAGATGATTGGGGCGATGAAAAATTGTAGATAGATGTCGATGGCAATACAAACAATTTATCTTTCTCTGTAAGATAGCGGTTGGTATCAATTTCCATCCAATCGCTGCCATTCGCTGGTGTAACATTCGTGGTGGTGCGAAGTGCGCGAAATGCAATGCCAGCAGCACTTACAGCTACGTCTCCAGGTTTGTAGGTTATTGTATTGCTGTAAGGTATTGGCTGTGATAAAAAGCTTTTGCCATTGCTTTGGTTGTTGTTCCTATTTGTGAGATAATAGATTGAATTGGGTAATGAAGAAGAAGGAAGATGTGTATAATTTAAGAAAGTAGGGTTTACGAGTTGAAGGAAAAAAGTAAACGCCGTTCCTTCGGCTGGAAGGGTCGAAAGATTGCCGCCGGCATCAGATTCTATAGCCGCATACAGTGCATTGTCGTATTGTTTAGCAATAATTTTATTTCCGGCGAATATCGATGCCGTTTGTGGAGAAGGTTGTATAATAAAATCACTGCATTGTCCGCTGGCAAAGAACTTATGCAACAGTTCAATGGTGAATAAAAGATTATAGTTTACGCTCGTCATTGCTGCACGGTTTTATCGTTGATGGTAATGGCTGTTATTAGTCCCGCATCGCCTTGCGCAAAGTCTTCGCTGATCGTTATCATGCGCATTTTATACATGATGGAGGGCAGGTATTTTGAGCCTAAAATTCCCCAGAGATTATTCATGTCCTGAAGCGATAAAGTATGCAGATCGAAGATGAGTTCTTCTACACCGGCAGGCATGGCAGGCGAGGTTACAGGTGTGAATACATACTGATACTGGAAGAACTGGATAATGTAAGATAATCGTTTTAATGCTTCGGTATAAGTAGACAATGAAACCGAAAAAAGCAGGTATAGATTGAGGTGAACTTTAGGGTTTTGATAAACTACTTTTCCATCTTTGCGGATATAGTTGTCGTGAGATTTGGATATCCTGTCTTCCTCGATATTTACGAGAGTAAGAAATGCTCCGGAAGCCGCGTCGCCATTGGCATTGCCGCCTCCATTGTCGTTATTTAACTGAGATACATTATAAGGAATAATGGCATTGCTACCCGGCGCCAAGTCAAGCTTCATCACGAGATAATTGTTGATCTCGCGGCACAAAAAATCAAGCGTCAGGTTAATCATGATATGGAGTTGGTTTTTGCGATGATGGTAATGGCTGCCAGCCATTAGCACGTGATTCTTAAACCCAGATTCCGCATCTGTTATCGAGTAGTCGCTTTTTTAAAACAAGAGGAAACAAGAATGCTGTTAGAATGTTCTGTATCGAGTTATTGCATTTGCTACACAACAAGCACAAGGTCTTCTGTGCTGTTTTGCCCAAAGCTGAATTTACCAATAACAAAACCTTGCTCACAATGAACCCGACAGGCTGTTTACCAAAACCGTGACTATTATTTATAAAACCAATCGATTGTCTCTGAAGGAAAAGAATACTTACTTGTTTATAAAAGGAAAGCGGAACCTGCTTAGCGTTCACAAAAATATCCAGTGCAAAAAAACGAATCCGGTAAATCTTCTGCAACTACGTTAGCTATAACTACAAAACCGATAAGAAGAAATGATATTAAATTCTACAACGTGAGTGCAAGGTAGTGGCTTTGAGGAATCTGCAAAAAATTTTTTGATGACACATTAAAAAGATAGCACTCCGATAGAGAAGGCTTATGTTTTTCAGGAGCGTGAGTAGATTTATTTTTTATTTCCTTTTACCAAAAAATAAGACTCGGAGATGAATTGTTGTAACTGATGCGATGATAGCACTCCATTCACCACAATGGTATTCCAATGCTTTTTATTCATGTGAAAACCGGGCAATACAGAATCGGGGTATTGCTCACGCAATTCAATAGCATTATCGGGATTGCACTTGACATTAAAGGTTAATGGTGAGGCATCGAGAGGAAGCAGCAGGAATATTTTGTTGGTTACTTTAAACACAAGGGTATCCGGACCAAATGGAAGTGTTTCTTCCACATTGGGCAATTGCAAAGCATAGTTGCGTATGGCTTCTATATCCATATCATCTTTTATTACAGGTATTTCTTTATCTCGTCTATCAACTCTGCTTTCATAATGGGCACACCCATGATTTTGTTGTAGCCTTTAGCGTCTACGAGGTATTGATCACGGATGATTTTGATGAGCTGACCGTTGTTCAATTCTGGAATCAATACAGTATCAAAGTTCTTTAGTATATCGCCTAAGTTTTTAGGGAAGGGACGGAGATAGCGGATATGAGCGTGGCTCACTTTATGACCATCTTGCTGCAAGGCCAATACAGCACTTTTGATTGAGCCATACGTGCTGCCCCAACCAAGCACCAATACTTTTCCTTTCTCCGCTCCGCTGTCTATGGTTTGGTCGGGAATGTTGAAGGCAACGGCATCTACTTTTTGCTGGCGCAGTTTCACCATGAGCTGGTGGTTCTCGGGATCGTAACTGATATTACCGGTGATGTTTTGTTTTTCAAGACCGCCGACGCGATGCTCTAAACCGGGCGTGCCGGGACTAGCCCAGGGACGTGCGCCTTTGGCATCGCGGAGATAAGGCTGGAACTTAGTTTCCTCTTCACGTAAAGCCGTTTTAAAGTTGGCTTTAATGGGTTGCAATTCTTCGCTGACAGGATATTTCCAGGGCTCGCTGCCGTTGGCGATATAGCCATCGCTGAGCATGATAACGGGCGTCATGTGCTCGACGGCGATGCGCACCGCTTCGTACACGACGTCGAAACAATCGCTGGGCGTGGCGGAAGCAATAACAGGCATCGGGCATTCGCCGTTGCGACCATAATAGGCTTGTAACAAATCGCTTTGTTCTGTTTTGGTAGGCAACCCTGTAGATGGACCGCCGCGCTGCACGTTGATGATGACTAACGGAATTTCTAACATCACAGCCAAGCCCATGGCTTCGGCTTTGAGCGCCATGCCGGGACCTGAGGTGGTGGTGACGCCAATGCTGCCACCATAGGAAGCACCAATAGCTGCGGAGATGCCGGCGATCTCATCTTCTGCCTGGAAGGTGCGGATGCCGAATGCTTTGTGCTTGCTTAATTCATGTAAAATATCTGACGCAGGTGTAATGGGATACGTACCGAGGAACATGGGCAAACCACTTTTTACCGTAGCCGCTACCAACCCCATCGCCAGAGCTTGATTGCCCATAATGCTGCGGTAATTGCCGGTAGGTAGTTTAGCTTTCTTTACACTATAACGGGTGGTGAAGGTCTCGGTAGTATCGCCGTAGTTGTAACCGGCTTGCAATACCTTGATATTGCTCTGCAGGATATTCTCTTTCTTTCCAAACTTCTCCGTGAGGAAAGCAATGGTGTTGTCGAGCGTGCGGTTGTACATCCAATAGACAAAACCGAGGACGAACATGTTCTTGGCGCGGTCTTTTTCCTTGACACCTAACTCGGGAAAATCTTTAAGGGATTCACGGGTGAGCTTGGTGACGTCTATTTTAATGACTTCGTAGTTGTGGAGGCTGCCATCTTCCAATGGGTTAATGCCATCGGGGTAGTTGGCGAGGCGAAGATTGCGGGCGTCGAAACCATCGGTGTTGGCGATGAGCCTGCCGCCGGGCTTGAGGCTTTTGATGTTGACCTTGATGGCAGCGGCGTTCATTGCCACCAACACATCGCACATATCACCGGGGGTGTAGACGCGGTCGCTGGAAAAATGGAGCTGGAAGCCGCTGACGCCGGGGACGGTGCCGATGGGGGCGCGTATCTCGGCGGGGAAATCGGGGAAGGTGGCGAGATCGATACCGAGGAGGGCGGTATTGTTGGTGAACTGGGTGCCGGTTAATTGCATGCCATCGCCGCTGTCGCCGGCGAACTTGATTACGACGTCCTGGAGGACGGTGTCTTGTGCTGTTGTCATATCTTTTGAGAGGAGCAAAGGTATTGTGCAGAGCGGGAAGAGAGTAGTTAAATAGGGAATTTTAGGGGTGTGTGGTGCGGGTGTGATGGTTGGGAAGTGGATTTGTGAATTGTTGTTTCCAGCGGAGGGTATAGTGCCAGCGGAGACAGGTGTGTCAGCGTACATGATGACGCCAGCGGACGCGGTATTGCTTTCTTCTACCGTGCTACTTTATATTTCTACTACCGTGCTTACTTTTTCTACTGTGCGACTTTTTGTTTTTACTGCGGTACCGGTGGTTTCTACTGCACGACTCCTGATTTCTACTATGGCACTTGGGGTTTCCGATGCCCGACTTGCCGCTGCGGATGCGGGAGGGGAGATTTCGGAGACGGTTGTGGGGGTTTCTACCGGGGAGGTTGGGTTTGGCTTTTTTGGGGAAGTGAGGAGACAGGGAGAGAGTGGTTTTTATTTTATCTAGAAAACCTTGCGGAACTCTCTGGACAGCTGAGGTATCACTTTTTGAAAGCTTCCGCAAACTTATCGAAGAGCTTTATCATTTCAGATTTGTCAATTTTCAACTTTTGAATTTCAACTGTTGTTTCATCTTTTTTTAGAATAAAGTTTCTTTCTGTCTGAGAAAGAGTTGAAATTAATGTTGTAATTGCTACTTTATCATCTTTATAAAGTGCAACTTTTAATGAAATAAGTTTTAGTTCAATATTAGTAATTTCATTAGAAAGATACTTCACATCTTCCAAGTTATTTCGATAAAGTTTCAAAAAGAAAAAAGAAAAAATTTCTACAAATGCTGCTAAGGAAAGACGGGGAATAAATCCATATATGTCTTCAATTCTAGGTGGGTTTTGAAAATGAATACTGGCTAATGTGTATACTAATATTCCGATACTAAATGCAGTTGTTAAAAAGCCCACTGCTAGATTAATATTTGCACTTCGCCTTGTCTCCATAATTTGTTCTTTCAATCTTTTTACTGAATTATCTATAGTATTAAAAAATAAAGCTTCAATATCTTTTGGAACTGAAATATTATTTGTTACAGATACCGTGTTTGTAGAATTAGTATTCGTATTTTGATCACTCAAATGGATGTTTATTTCTGGCAAAAAATTTAAACCCAATTTTTTTAAATTAAGCTTAACATCGCCTTGTAAATAATAAAAAATGAGGGAAGAAAAAGCGAAGATTATTAGGGAAAAGCCAATTATATTTAACATATTACTATATCGGATAGATAAATATCTAGTAAAAAGACTGTCCATTCTATCTGAAACAATATTTGATATAGCATTTGCCAGAAAACTATTAAAGCTTAGAAAAATTACCCCTAGAAACAAGAGTATTAAAGTGAACACTATAAAGAATTTCCTTCTTTTTAAAAGCCTATTACTGATCTTGTAGTTTTGAATTTGGTCAATGTGATCATCTATTTCTATATTTTCAATTTCAGGCATATAATTGTTTTATAAATAAACTAAACTTACCTATGTCGTTAGAATAACTTTTTATTGTCTAGTTTTTAGTATTCAAGATGACTACAAACCTTCTAAGCTTTTTTCAACTGAATAATTTTAAAATCAAATCCGAACTGCTTAATGGCATTTTTTAACTCGATAAGCGCGTACTTAGCTATGTTTGAATCGAATTGTTCAATATTATCTTTCAAACTGCGATTAGTTTCTGACGTATCAACAAAAGCTAAACAGAAACAAATATTAATCTCACGCTTCTGCTCGAAAATACTTTTAAGACCGTCTTTTGGAAATTGTTGATTTGCTACTTTTTGGCGATTAGGACTAAGGCTGGTTCTCCCTCTCTTTGCTTTACGCTCAATGTCAGTGATGTACGTATAACCAGCTTTTCTATCCTGCAATAGTCTTCTTGCCGCGATAGCTATCTGTGCAGAAAGGTCTCGTATAGAATTATTAAAACCTCTTTTAACATGAATTAGATAGACACTGTTGCCATCATACTTTAAAATATCACAAGCTTCGATATTGTCTGATGTAATTGTGTCAAGTACGAGTATATCTTGTTGCCCAATAAAGCTTAAATTAAATTCCCCTTCAGTCTTTTGACTGAAGGGGAATGTGATTAATTTATCATCCCAAGCATCTTTGAACAAATCTTTACAACTATCATTTAACTCGGTGATAAAAGCAGGATTTATTTTATACCATTGTTTGTCTATAAGGAAGTATGAGCTGCCGTTATAATTTATTTCTCCATGAATATGGTTTAAAACATTATCTCTGGTTAATATTCCGCCGTTATCGTCCTGAGTAACGATTTCTTGTGTGTCTAAAATAAAAGCTTTGAACGTATATATCTCATCAACGTTAGCACCATGCTTTTTTTTAAGAACTTTAAATAGTTCATTTAATTTAATAGCCTCATCTAAACGAATCCATTGATTCGAATCAGAATCAGAAATGATGTAATGAAGTGCAGTAAGGTATTTTTCAAAATCTATATGGCAAAAGTCAAAATCAGATTCTGTTTCGTTTTCATAATGTTCATATAATGTTTGAACAAGACTTTCTTTTAACCTACTTAATAGATTAACTGTGTCAGGATGTTTACCTTTAATTAGCTCTACGCTATTAATTGTAAAATTTGGTTCTTTATTTAATAATACTGTGATCTTTTTTATGATTCTTAAAAATGCATCAAAGTCTAGCATTTTATTGATCTGGAATGAAGTTTTCGCAAGGCATCCAGATGATTTCCTTGTTAACTCTATATCTTTAAAACCAAATGTTTTTTTTAAAATCTTTTGATTTAGATCTGCTTTTACCTCTTTAAATATCTTACCAAATTCATTTTCATCTGACAATCGTTGATCTCCTCTATAAAACCTAGTTTGTCCTAATAAATTTCCTGTTACACCACGTTGCTGAACATGTTTGATAACCTGACTATTTTTTTCGATTAATCTTGTTAGAATATCAATTCCAAACGTTTGTGTAACAAAATTATCAAGAGCTAAAGAGCCGGTTCCACCGCTTATAGCATATATTTTATCACTGTATTCAATAAATAATAGAAACGAATGACTTCTATTCATTAAAGTACTGATGGCTGCATCTTCTGCTAATATCTTTTTTAAAAATCCACGCCATCTTGGCTTATTATTTTTTGTTTGATAATACAGTCTTACTTTAAATTCCCCGAAATCCTCTTTGGAAAGTTTATCAGACTTATAGTTCTCCCCTTTATCATTCGTTGTCTTAATAATTTTATCAGTTACCTCTTCAAAAGTATCATCCTGAAAAAAAGCTGTTTCGATTTGATAAATACTTACTTGGGTTTTTTCTGTTTCGGGCATTGTTAGAATTTTCGATTTACCAATATAATTATCTTCAGCTTCCGCACAAAACCCTCGCAAGAGTGATTAATTATAAGCACTGAGGAGGGCAATTGCGGAATGACGGGAGCGTGATTTGATTGTTTTGATTTTCTTTTATGTTGTTGGCGTTGTTCCGCCGCCTTTGTCATCATCGCCTTTTTCACTTCCCTGCAGTTTGAGGACGTGGGCGTAGCTGAATTGCTTGGCTACGGGTGGATCCATTTTGAAATCGCGGGCGGCATTTTTGGCAATGCTCATGACCTGTTCGTAACTATCATTGTAAGCGTTTATGGCTTCGGCGGTGACGGCGGGACGCGCGCCTTTGAACCCTTCCTGCGCGGTTTCGGCATTGAGGAACGGCTCGGCGGCGGCGATAATGGCAGCGAGCGTGTCGGGGCTGGCATTTTCGGCAATTAGTTCTGCCTGCACATCGGGCGTGGCGGCTTTGCTGAACTGCATGAGGAAATTGATGAGCGCTTCCTGATCGTGCCGGCGGGCGGCATCGTTGTAGGTGTCGTAGCCGAGGTCTTTGAGCAATTCTTTGCGGCGCGGTTTGTTTTTGGTGAAGCCGGCGTTGATGCTGGCGCGGATGTCGGCTAAAGCGGAGAAATCGGCTTCCTGCAGTTTTACTACATCTGTGGTGGCTTTGCGCAGGGCGGCGGCACTATCTACGCCCACATACTTTTTGAGAACATTGCTGATGTTGGTTTGTACCGTGGTAAAGAAAGGCGGCTTCCAGTTGCTGTGTTTGGAAACCAGGAAGGCTTCGTTGCTGATGGCGGATGCAATGATGGTGGAAATGGCGAGGAGCATTTCTGTGTCTTTGCCTTTGTAGAGGCGCTTTGGGGTTTCCATATGTGTGTTTCGTTTGTTGGCTAAAGAGTGGCTGTTGTCGGGTATAACAGCGAAAGTTATGGCTTTTTTTGCTGTGCTAAAATAAAACGGTTTTATGATGAGTGCAAATTTTTTTAAGGGGGTTTGACGGGTTTAGTGTAACCTGTTTTTAGCTTTTTGCTGCCCCCTCCCTAATGCCATCGTATTTTGTACGGTTATGATTGAATGCAGTACCGAACAGGACAGCGAATAGATGCTTTGTGTTTTGAAGCACCAGTGAATTGCGCAGGCTGAAGGGATAACTTAAACACCAAAATGTCATTCTTTTTTATTTCGGAACGTTTGTTCCAAATGATGTTACCTTTGTGGAATAATCATTCCAATTAAAAGATTAATTACAACATCATGAAAAAATTAGCCAACAAAGTAGCCGTTATAACCGGCGCATCGAAAGGTATTGGTACCGGCATCGCTAAACAACTGGCAGCCGCCGGCGCGAGCGTAGTGGTAAATTATTCTACAGCAAAAGAGGCAGCCGATAAAGTAGTAGCTGAAATTACCGCTGACGGCGGAAAAGCCATTGCGGTACAGGGAAATGTATCGAGCGAAACCGATGTGACCCGCCTGTTTGCAGAAACCAAAAAAGCATTTGGCGCGGTAGACATTCTGGTGAATAATGCCGGTATTTATAAAATGGGCGCTATTGAAACCATTAGTGCTGAAGATTTTCACGCGCAGTTCGATACGAATGTTCTGGGCTTGCTGCTGACAACGCAAGGCGCGGTGGCAAACTTTAATGAAAATGGCGGCAGCATTATTAATATTGGTTCTGCGGTTAGCGACATCACACCTGTAGGCAGTTCGATTTACACAGCCACCAAAGGTGCCGTTGATGCCATCACGCATGTATTGGCAAAAGAACTGGGTGCCAGAAACATCCGTGTAAACTCGATCAACCCCGGCATGGTGGAAACAGAAGGTTCGCGTACAGCAGGCTTTATCGGCAGCGATTTTGAAACAGAAATGGTACGCACCACGCCATTGGGAAGAATAGGTCAGCCAAATGATATTGCTGATGTAGCTGTGTTTCTTGCGTCTGAAGATTCACGCTGGCTAACCGGCGAAATCTTACTGGCAAGTGGTGGCATCAGGTAAGAGCCGCCGCCCAGACAAACAATTTAAAATGAATAGCTTTGCTGTAGCGGCAAAGCTATTTTTTGTTATGGCAAGAACGAAAGATTTTGATGAGAATGAAGTGCTGACCCGGGCGATGAATATCTTCTGGTGCAGAGGTTATAACGCGACGTCTATGGAGGACCTAGTGAGTGGTTTGGGCATCAGCCGCTCCAGCCTCTATGGTACCTACACCGATAAGCATACGCTGTATATAAAGGCGTTGGAAAATTACCAGCAAATGGGCGGCGCTAAAATGCAGGAGATACTCGACACGCCGGCACCCGCTAAGGAAACGATTCAAAAACTGATTGAATACGCTATCTACGGAACAACGGACAAGCAAAAAGGAGCCGGTTGTTTTATGCTAAATGCCCAGGTGGAAGTGGCTGCGGTGGATGAAGCCGTGAGTAACATTATTTGCAAAAAAGACCAGCAGATGGAAGAGATTTATTGCCAGGTAATTGAACAAGGGAAGAAAAACGGCGAAATAAAAAATAAGCAGGATGCGCGGGTGCTTGCCAAGTTTATCTCTAACGCCATAAAAGGAATGCAGGTGAGCGCCAAATCGACAACAGACCTTTCTGCTTTTGATGATATAATTACGCTTACGGTTTCGGTTTTGGATTGAGGTGTGAGTGTGACGACATCGTGATCGTGTATCAAATAAAGTTTATAGTGAAGCGCGCCTATCAGAAGGCCTCGCAGAACTCTCCAGATACTTGAGCCCACACTAAAAATTTGAAGTCTTCCGGTTCGCCGTTAAGAGCGTGATCGCGGAGAATCTGCTCCCGGTTATACAGAGGTTGTCCGTAGATTTAATTTATGAGCCTCTCGAATACTTTCATTGTCTTGGATAAGCTACCATAAGTAGAGAGGCAGTTTCAAAATTTAAATGTTTCGGCGGGTGAGATACCCGCCGATCAAGAAACTAACAGCTTTGCAGTTTTATTGAGGCATTGCCATTCCTATTTTACTGCCGGCAAGACTGTTTGCATGCTGAAGGTGCATTTTCAGGTTAGGCAGCAACTTGGCTGCAAACGCTTTGTCATCTGCATTAACGCCATGCGCTATTTCTGACTGAAAAAGTGCTATGGTTTTTATATGGTCGTTTACCTGGCTTTTTATATACGGTGTATCGAAGGCACTACCCGATACCTGCATCAGTCGCTTTGCAAATTCCCGGTGTTCTACATCAGTGGAATCGGGTAGGGTAACGCCCTGCGACTGCGCCAGTGAAGAAAGTTCGGACTGCGCTTTGGTATGTTCATCAATCATCATCTGGGCGAAGGTTTTGACAGAGTCGGTGTTGGATTGAGTGAGCGCCATTTTAGCGG
>CAZZZH010000014.1:0-10187 GCA_964658445.1 Ilyomonas sp. | reverse complement strand
ACCGCCAAGACCAGCAGCGGCACCGATTTCAGCAAGATTGCTTTGCGCCGCTTTGATCATAAAAGCTTTGTCGGGCGCTACAGCACTGGGATGGCGGAAGGCACTAGCTGCCACAAGGAGGGCGAATGCAACGGTGATTTTTTTCATAGATAATTTTTAAGAAAACAGTCAAAAATAGTGCGCATGTTTTGCGTTGCTGTTTTAGATGATGTGTGAGTTAGTTCGAGGATGTTTTTCTGGAAAATAGGGTAGTATCATCTTCACTTAATTTATAAAATTTAGCATTGCTGTTTAGCGCGAGAAAGAATGCTACGTTTTATTTGGTAATGAGATGTTGTGGGTTGGTGGAGTTTTATAAAAATGGGCTGGCTAAATAAGACCACTGGATGAATGTCGCTCTAACACCTGCCGACAACCACTGAGCTTACTGACTGGCGAACTTTTTCGGGACGCCAATGGTCTTTACCACGCCGCTGAGTACGGCTTTCCAAAGGAAGTTGAAGAAGCTTCCGGAATCGTCGCGCTGAACGGAGACCTGCAGGCTGCGCGGTGATTTATTGCCGATGGGGTTGGCATCTTTTATTACGAAGGCATTGGCGAGAAAGCCGGCGATCTTGCGCTCTTTCAAATCGCCTTTTTTGTCGGGATCTTTCAGGGGGAAAATGCGGAGATCGTGATACAACAATGTGATACCGGTAGTCGCGTTGAAATCGTTGCCGGCGATGTTTATAGAAGCTTCATCGACATCGCCACTCTTAAGTGTAAACATACCCATTGGCTCTGTAACCGGATTGATAACCGAGTTTGAAAAAGAACCCATGTGAAAGCGGGATGAGAAAGCACCGGCTTTGCCTTTTGGAAGGGCAAACGTAAACTGCGCAGTAAGCGGCACCTTATTCATAAACAAAGCCGTAGCAGAACAATTGCTGGTTGGGTGGGACTTTATTTGCGCCCCTATATTGGTGATGTTGGTAATGACGGCTGCAATTTTATTGAAGGTAACGGTGCCGGACTGTTTGCTTTGCGGGCTGTATTCCTCGTAAGCGACATTGAAGTTTTTGGTACTGAGTTTTTGAATGTTTACCGAAAGCGGCGCCTGCATGAGTAGCTGCTGCGGGAAATTGTTTTTGCGCCCCGAAGAATGGCTGGACGGCAGCGCACGATCAAAATAGTCTTTGACAGAGCCATTGAGAATCTCTACCTCGCCGGCAGCTAGGCGGGTGCTGTTGACCAACGCCCACCAATCTACATCGGTACATTTAATTTCCGGGAAGCGAACCGTGAACATATCGTTGCGGGAAGTGAGTTTCTTTTCAAATTCTTCCCTGCTCCCGCGCGGCTCGAGGCTTACGTCTTTCGCCGTCATCATGTGTTTTTCGGCCATTACCGAAAAAGAACCTACTTTAAAAATGTAAAGACTGTCGGCGGTTTTAGCAGCAAAATCTTTACAGGAAAAAGAAGCGGTTTTGCTGAATAAAAAACGGTTCTTATCGAACTGCGTTAAGGAATCGATTTGAAGATTGCTGGTTTCTATTTCTACGCCACTCAACCGCGTGGTTCTATTGTTCTGAGACAGATTGGTACTCACAAAAATGCCATTCTTTGCTATGACGGCGCCGATGGACAAGCTGGTAAACTGCTGCGTTAGTTTTTGATATAAGGAAAGCGAACTGTCTTTAGATCTTTGCGCCGCGTTGTAAGGTCTTTCTGTGTGCATTACCTGTATAGCCGGCGAAGCAATAAAAACGGTGTCTAAACTGATTTCTTTTTTATGAAGAAAATCAGAAAGGGTTAAGCCGGTTACGTGTATGCTATCGAAAGAAATGGTAAATACATCATCGGGCGCTTTCTTTTCTTTATCAAGTTTCAATAAAGCTGCACTGTCCGGAACCAGGGTTGCTTTTATAATATCGACTGTAGCAGAGGTGATGTCGGGTTTCAATTGTTCTATTGATAAATTGTACAAACCATCCGAGCTTTCTTTTACTATTTTTTGCAGCTTTAGTACAATGAGCGGCGTTATATCGACCGGCGATTCTGATTTCGCAAGGGGTTTTGATTGATTGGATTTTGCCAGGAAGACGTAAACGGATGCGGCAACTGCAAGCACTACAATTAAGATGATAAGGAAATGTTTTGGCTTCATTTTATATTGCTGCATTCTATTCAAATATAGAAGAGATTGCCAGATATCGGTGTACTGATTTTAAGAGCCGATGCGGCTTCGCAGTAACAAGCTTTGTTGAAAGCTGTGAAGGTTGATGAATAATGCCTGCTTCTTTTCGAAAGAAAGAGGTAGTGTTTTATCAGTATTGAAAAGCAGGAAAAGCCTTTTAAAACCGGCGCTTAAATATGCTTTCCCATCCAGGAGTTTACCTCGTTCCTGGCGCTGTGGGTTGCCCATTTTTCGCCTACTTCAAAGATGACGACGTGATAGCCGGGCGGGATGGGCAATGCGTTGATCTCATCGCGAACCTGCTCGACTTTTTTACCTGACTTGACAAACCATAACCGCTCGCCGCCACGTGTGCCGGCATTGAAGCTGTTGAGGTATTCGGCTATGGGATCGAGCTGCTGGTCGGGTTCGTTAAGGTCTATGTAGATGCAAAGGATTTTCATATTCCTGTTTTTGCTGATGATTTTCAAAGAACTGAAACGAGTTAGAAGGATTGATATGAAAACAGAAGTACGCGGAAGGATTTCCAGATAACTAAAACCTATGCTGGCAGCGGGCTTGCTGGTGTTTATTATTCGTTGCCCGATTGTTGAGATAATTTATTCCCGGTGAAATTTATGATTATGAAGTATGATCGCATTTTGTATTGCCTGCTGATTATTTTTTTATACAGTTGTAATGATGCACAGAGCCAGGTAAAGCTATCTGATGTGCAGCTTCGCACGCAGTTGATAACGGATGGACTATCGCACCCAACGGCTTTTGCGCAGCCGAAAGACGGCAGCAACCGCTTGTTTGTATGCGAGCAGGAAGGTCGAATCCGCATTATCGAAAATGGCAAACTACTGCCCCAACCTTTTTTAGATATCACGGATGAAGTGATTAAACAAAGCGGCTATGATGAGCGCGGGCTGCTGGGCATAGCGTTTCACCCCAACTTTGCGAAGAACGGCAAGCTGTATGTGTATTGCAGTATGCATGCGCCAGACAATAAAAGCATAGACCATCGCAGTGTGATACGAGAATACACCGTTGCGCCCGGCGCCAATACCGTGGATAAAAAAACGGCGCGAACGGTGCTGCAATATGATGAGCCGGAAAGTAACCACAATGGTGGCTGCCTGATGTTTGGACCGGATGGCTACCTGTACATTACAGCAGGCGACGGTGGTGGAGCCAATGATCAACATAGTGCCTATGGTAACGGGCAAAATCTAAACACCCTGCTCGGAAAAATATTGCGGATAGATGTAAACCAAACACCCTATGGCATACCGAAAGACAACCCGTTTGCAGGGAAAGCGGGTGCGCGCGGAGAGATTTATGCATATGGCTTGCGAAACCCGTGGCGAATAAGCTTTGATAAGAAAACGGGGCAACTATTTGCCGGCGATGTGGGACAGGACAGCTATGAAGAGGTGGACATAGTGAAGAAGGGTGGCAACTACGGCTGGCGTATTCGCGAAGGGCTGCACCCCAAGCATCCGGATGACCCGACACCCAAAAATTTGCTTGACCCGATTGCTGATTATTCACATTCGGAAGGCATCAGCATCACCGGTGGTTATGTGTACCGGGGTAGTGCCATACCTGCTTTAGCGGGGAAATATGTATTTGCTGACTGGATGGGACCGGTGTGGACGCTAACGAATGTAGGCAAGCCGCAATGGGAGCGTGAAAAGCTGTCCATCTCGCCGAAAAACGGCTATTGGCAGGTGTATAGCTGGGGCGAAGACCAACAGGGAGAGCTTTATTTGCTAACGGTAATGATAGACAGCGGCAAGGGCGCTTTGTATAAGCTGGTGGCAAAATGAGAAACTACTAAGCTGAGGCATAAAGAAAAGCCCTGTGAATTTAGCACAGGGCTTTTCTTTATGATTTTTTGTTGAGATTACCTGATCAGGCTTATTCGGTTAAGAAGGTTTTATCACAACAACCTTATTTGCATCCCGCACTATATATTTCTGCCAAAGCCAGGCTATGGTAAATGTGGGAACAAAATTTAAGAATGGAATCATCTCTTCTATCATACTGAAAGCCGCACCAAATAAGGCTTTACGTTTGCCGAAGGCGAAATAGAAAATGACAGCCGAAACAGGTGCCCAAATCATATCGAAGGCTTCACCCAAAAGTGGCAGCGCAAGAAAGGGAATACAGCCAATGGCATCCATGGCTAAACAGAACTGCAAAGACGGTTGTTTTTTCATGTTTTGTTTTTACTCTCTTTTTAAATGGCAAGTTGTTTACCAATTTCGCCTATACGCTAAAATGGCAGCTTTATTCTTTCCCCTAACGGGAAGCTTTCTAATAACAAGAAAAAACATTATTATAGCTAAAATTAATTTTATCCATAAAGCAATTGATTGTGAGTACAACTATCTTTCTATAAGACTTGGTTTGCCTTTTGTCACTTATTAGTGCTGTTTGTTTTCTACGATCCATAGTCCGGTTAAAATAACCGTAAAATAAAAATGATCACAAACAATTTGTCTTTGTTAATCGTAAATAATAGTTCATTTTTAAATTAAACCGATATTCTATCTTGCGTATCCAATCGTGCTTTTTTAGTTAGCCTTTTGTTTGGTACGCCTGATTGCAATTTCCTACTCCATCATATGAAATTAATAACTACCAGTTGGGACGATGGTCATCCGCTTGACTTTAAGCTGGCAGCCTTATTACATAAATACAACCTGCAAGGGACGTTTTACATACCCAAATATAATGCTGAACACCAGGTAATGTCGGCACAACAAGTGGCAGAGCTGGCAAAGGGTTTTGAAATTGGCGGTCATACCATCCACCATATCCGGCTTCACACAACCGATGTGCATACCCTGCAGAATGAGATTGACGGCAGCTACCAATGGCTGTGCGATGTGCTGGGCTACCCGCCGCAATCTTTTTGCTTCCCGGGCGGTGTGTTTCACGCAAAAGCTATTGAGGTAGTGAGTGCTGCCGGCTATAAGATAGCCCGCACGACCGAGCTTTTAAGCACTGAAACCATAACGGAAAAAAAACTGATGCCTACCACCTTGCAAGTGTATGAGCACAGTCCATTCACTTATGCAAAGCACCTGATAAAGCGCAGGCGGTGGACTAACCTGCTACAGTGGCTGCGCAGTTATTCGTTGTACCGGCTACCAGCGTTAGCAGAGAGCTACCTAAACCAGATAGAAAAGAACGGTGGCTGTTTTCATCTGTGGGGGCATTCTTGGGAGATAGAAGAATTTGACCTGTGGAATAAATTAGAGGAACTGTTTCGTATCATTAGCGATCGAGATGATTTTATTTATATCGACAATAAAGAAATAAAGAGTAAAGCCTTGTCTAATCAGCAACTCTATACTCACTTATGAAAATCTTATTCATCCATACAAAATACAAAGAGCACGGCGGCGAAGACAGCGTGGTACAAAACGAAATGCACCTGCTGCAAGCCAGCGGTCATACTGTAGAGTTGCTAAGTTTTGATAACAGCCGGCACAGCCTGATGAGCTTACTGCTACTGCCTTTTAACCCATTCTCTTATTTCAAAACCATACATAAAATCCAACAATTTCATCCTCATGTGGTACACATTCATAATCTTCATTTTGCTGCGTCGCTTTCTGTTATCCGTGCAGTTAGCCGAAAAAAAATACCGATTGTAAAAACGCTGCATAATTTTCGTTTGCTGTGCCCATCAGGAACGCTTTTCCATAACCATGAAATTTACCTGAAAAGCCTTTACGTTTCTTTTCCCTGGGATGCGGTAAAACAAAAGGTATATCGAAATTCAGCGCTGCTCACTTTCTGGCTTGCTTTTGCTACCTGGCTTCACAGGCGCTGGGGTACTTTTAAAAAAGTGAACCGCTACATCGTTCTGAACGAAAAAGCCCGTTCGCTTTTTTTATCATCCGATTTAGAATTAAAAAAAGATCAAATTATCATGAAGCCCAATTTTATAAGCGCCAATACTGCCGACGCAGCCCTTTCGCGCGACAATCATTTTCTGTATATCGGCAGGTTATCGTCCGAGAAAGGTATTGATGTATTGCTGAAAGCTTTTGCTGGTAATGGCTTGCCTCTTACTATTATTGGCGACGGACCTTTGCGTCATGAAGTGATTGCAGCACAGCAAAAAAACCCGCGTATTAAATGGTTAGGTTTTCAGGGCAAGGAAGTGATTGATACAGAGCTGCGGCAATGTACGGCGCTAATTGTTCCATCTGTTTGTTTAGAAGGTATGCCATTAACCATTGTGGAAGGCTTTGCTGCCGGTACACCGGTGATTACGTCTAAGTTAGGCGCGATGGAAACGATAGTTACGCATAACAATGATGGTTTGTTATTTCAACCTAATAATGCTGCGAGCCTGAACCGCCAGTTGCAGCGTTGGCAAGCCTTTAGCGAAGCGAAAAAAAGCGACTTATCGGCACACGCCCTGCACACGTATGAAAGTAAGTATACAGCGAAGAAGAATCTGGCTTCTTTACTCTCTGTTTACCGCAAAGCGATGGGCAGAAACAACATGTGGGTAGTAGACAGTGAAACAAGTGTTGCTTTGGCTAATTAAGAAGCTATAACAAAAGCTGTCTTACTTTCTATTCTTTAAGCATTTATCAGTTAGCTGCACCAGCTTTGTATCTGCGAAGCGACAGCCACTCTGTAATTTTGGTTTTGGTATCTTTTAGCATGGTGCGCACTTCTGTATCAATCAGCAATAAAAAACCAAGGAAGAAAATTGAGAAGACCGAGCAGTTTACCAAGAGCTTGCTAAAGTACATAGTCGGTGATAATAGTTTATTCGTCAACTCTGTGCAGCCCCATATAACAGCAATACTTACCGATATAATAATTGCCCATAGAGTAAGCGACCTTTGCACCATTGCCCCCGAAAAATAACCCATGCGATAGACCTTATACGGAAAGTAAAAGAAATCGGCTACCAACATCATCGTCAAAGAAACAACGAGCGTTCCCATAATGCCATAATACCGCGCTGCAAAAAAGAGCAACACGCCGTAAATAAGATTGCGCACAATATTAAACTGGCTGTTCTTTTTAATATCGCCCAAAGCATAGCCAACATTGCTCATGAAATAAGCGATAAGCGAAAGAAAGTTGTAAACGACAAGCATATAAAGAATGGTGTCGCCAATATATTTGCCCTGCCCTGCCCAAAGAGTGATGAGGTCGTTGTAGGTAAGAATAAAAATAAGCCCCAGAAACAAAGCTGCATAACTGTAAAACTTAAACTGCTTATATATTAAATTGATGATCGATTGCCGGTCGCCGGTGCCAACTGCATGTGAGATAGAAGGCATCAGCGCGACGGAGTGCCTGCCTACTAAAGTACTGGCTAGGTTCACAGGTCGCTTATTAATTTCATACGTGGTAATCATCGTTAGCGGGATAAAGCGAGCCAGTACTAATGTATCTACGCTGTATGATAAACCAGAAATGATTTTTGAAGCTGATGTAAAAGAGAATATCTTGATGAACCTTTTAAAATGAATGCGATCCCAGATGACAGGAATATGCTCTCGTTTTAATAAACGAAGCATAGACGCAATGTTATAACCATTAATGAATAAGGCTCTCGCAAGGTTAGCAATGGCAATAGACATCACCCCGAAACCAGTGTAAAGAAAGGCAAGGTTGACAAAAAGGAATAAGAAATTAGCAGATAAAGAGGAAATGGCGACATGTGCAGAATTGTGAAGCCCCTGGTTTATGCCCGATAACGTAAACGATACCAGCGACATGCCGGTAGAAACAATGGTAATCATTAGCGCGGCAGCCAGGTGCGGAAACTGTGTAACGTCTTTATTGATGATATTGCCCACGAAAAAAAAGCATCCGAAACCAAATAGGATGGCTATTAACACAATCATGCCCGAAGCCACAAAACCAGAGCCGATAGACCGGCTGATTTCGCCAAATTGTTTTCTGCCTAAATACTCGGCAATGTTTTGCTGAAGCACTTCGCCCACGCCTGGGTCGGCAAGCGTCATCCAGTTTAGTATACTGCTGGCGGCTATCCATGCTCCTAAAGTTGCTCCATCAATATTTTTTACGTACAGCGGAAGCAGCAGTAAAGAATTGAACATGTTGGTTAGTACCCAGCCATATTGAAAGATAAAGTTCCACCGTAATACATTTTTCTCCATGAATGTTAGTTTGTAATATTGTTTTTTAAGCGGGTTATTATGCTTTTATAGAAACGAGGCGAGACTACTTCGAAACTATAATTTCGGGTAGGGCGCTGCCTGCCGTGCTTTACTTCTTTCTTACAAAAACTTATAAAAGCTGCTCGGCTAAGGATAAATCCATCTATCGATGTTACTTGCCAGTCAGTCTTCTTACAAGCTTTTCTGATTTACTATTGATACAGCAAACCAATTTTGAGCAAAGTCAATAAAAGCTGTCCACCAGAATAGAACTGCCAAAAATTATCAAGAATTATGCCTCGCGGTTAGCCGTAATAAATACGTGCATAGTAAAAGGAGGCGGCACATAGAGATGTTAATAGCGAAAGTCAATTGGAGATAATCTTTTAACAATCACTTTTCAAAGCAGTTAGTTCAAGCTGATTTCATAGTACAAAGCGGTTACTCTAAGCTTCGTGCGTTGCTGCCAATGTACAATGCAAAAGCCGCAAGGGCAGTATCTTTCAAAATGTTTACAAACTCAGACTGTTTCATGTCTGCGCTGCCTGCATTCAGGTAATTGGGCAAGTGGATGGTAAGCACAAAAATCATTAGCAAAGCCGCCAGGAGATAGCCTGCCAGCTGCACCTGTTTGTGCGCGATAAATGCGATAGCTGCAAGAATAAATGCTGCGCCCGCAAAATAGACCCAAATGATGCCGCCTGGCAGAAATTCGGGCGCATAACCCATTAGAGTTTGCGGTGCCATAAAATGATAAATACCAAACACAATCATTACAATAGCAAGGATAATCACGGCTATGCGTGAAGCGATAGGATGTGTCATACGGCAAGATTTTAATTAGAAGTAAGGTAGAAAGTTTTTACAGCATCATAAAAATTTTTAGGCGAAAGCAAGCCCGGCAAACCATTAGAAGGCTTGGCTTTTACCAGGCGATCGCCGGCAATAAAGGCAATAAGTAAGTGTAAAAATAAAAGTCAGCACAGAGGTGCTCACTTTGCATCAGCCCTAAAAAAGGTAAGGGTTTCTTGTTTACAGCACCATCTTATCTACAAACTCATGTACGGCAATATTCATCAGTTTATCGCTGTCCAAAGCCACATCCAGTATTTCCTGTTGTTGTTTTACAGAAAAGATGCGCGCAAGATTTATTTTAAATTTTTGAATCAGCAGCGGTATGCCTTCTTCGCGTCTTCGCTTATGACCGATAGGATATTCAACCATCACTTCATCCCACACCGTTCCATCATTCCATGTGATGGTTAATGCATTTGCTATCGAACGTTTTTCGGGGTTGAGGTAATCGGCGGTAAACTGCTTGTCTTCTTCTGTTTCCATCTTGCTGCGTAAGGCATCGATACGGCTGTCTTTGGCTACCATATCTTCATAATCCGCCGCTGTTAATCTTCCAAATATTAGAGGTACTGCAATCATATACTGAATGCAATGATCTCTATCGGCTGGGTTGTGCAGGGCACCTTGTTTATCTATGATCCTGATGGCAGCCTCATGTGTGCGGATTCGAATGTGCTGAATGTCTTCAGCCGTTTTGTTGTCAGCCAGCATTTTATTGTATAAAATCATGGCAGCTTCTGCTGCTGTTTGGGCATGAAACTCGGCAGGGAAAGAAATTTTAAACAATACCTGCTCCATCACATAGGAACCATAAGCTCTCTGAAACGTAAAAGGTTTGCCACGAAAAGATATATCGTAAAAACCCCAGATTTTAGCAGATAAAACGGAAGGATAACCCATCTCGCCGGTCTTTGCAATTAATGCTAACCGCACACCGCGCGAAGTAGCATCGCCTGCTGCCCACGACTTGCGGCTGCCGGTATTGGGCGCATGGCGATAGG
>CAZZZH010000013.1:0-33657 GCA_964658445.1 Ilyomonas sp. | reverse complement strand
TATATGGGGCAACGTATTGTTTTCAAGGAACTCAAAAGCTTCTTTGTCTCTAAAAAACGAGGTAACCCCGATAAGGAAATCCTGGACAAGTGCTTCCACCTCTTCAGGCGATGTTTTCAGAAAATCCAGGTAAGTTTCAAGAATAGTAAAATTGCTATTGGCAGATCTTCTTTTTATTCTTCGTAATATGGTAGTTGGTTTATAATCGGTGAAGTCAAAAGGCGATTGTTCTTTTATCAGTTCAACGATAGCTTTTACTACTTTCTCGTCTTCTTTTATTTGAGCAGATACTTCATCATCATGCTTTACATATTCTTCAATGGTAGCGGGCATTTGGTTAGGCTCCAGCACAAAATCTACCAGGCCGGTGGCAATGGCACAGGAAGGCATACTGCCAAACTGGGTGGTTTCCGGGTTGCGGGCTATTACCATACCGCCCTGTTGTTTAATCGCTTTAACCCCCTCGGTGCCATCAGCGCCCAAGCCTGAAAGAATCACGCCTATGGCTTTTTTGTTTGCATCGGCTGCCAGCGAAACAAAGAAAGTATTCACCGTAAGATGCGGACCCTGTACATTCTCTTTATCTGTTAAGTGCAGCCTGCCATCACGGATGGTCATAAACTTATTGTTGGGAATCAGGTACACATAGTTCTTCTTTACCAGCATCATTTCCTGAGCCTCACATACTTTTAGCTGTGTGTGTTTCGCAAGAAGTTCTACCATCCGGCTTTTAAAATCGGGCGATAAATGCTGTACGATCACATAAGCCGCACCGTCTAAAGGTGTATAATCAAAAAAAGTATTGATCTCTTCCATACCACCAGCGGAAGCGCCAATGGCGATAATATGTTTAGGAGTTTCGTTTGACATTATTGTGTTTTTCGGATTAAATTATAAAAGGCCAGAAGTAGTAAAGATATTATAAATAATTCGGATAAAACGGTTGGCTAATAGTTCTCTGCAGCCGACACCCGCCACCGCAACAGGTACATCTATCCTTCCCTCCATCTTCTTACGGGTGCCCATATTGTTGAAAGACCAACTGTTTGCCTGTCGCGCCCTGCAAACAGGCAAGTAAGGATATGCCGGTAATTGTGCCTTTGTATATATTAGATTTGTGTTTTAAGTAAAGTCCTGGTGTCTTCTGCCTTTCGTTATGGGGACTCCTTGCCTTCCTTATACTAAAGCCCGCTTCCCTTCGTTCATCCTTCGTCTTTCCTATGTCTTGTACAGATAAATGTTACTGAAAAAATAGAAAACTAAAGCAGGAAAAGAGTAGAAAACAGAAGTAGTATAAAGATGAAAAATGAGGCTGGGATATAAATAAAAAACCCCGTCATGATTTCTTGACGAGGATAAATATAGTATCTGGCGGAGAGTTAGGGATTCGAACCCCAGGACCTGTTACAGTCAACAGTTTTCAAGACTGCCGCAATCGACCACTCTGCCAACTCTCCGGGTGCAAAATAATAGTGCTGGGTTCTATTTGCCAAATATAAATTGCAATTGCTGCCCGCCTTCCCTCAAACCGTTGTTAAATGCAAAACAGAAAGGAGCGCCGCATCGTCTTTTGCTATTTATTTGTTCTATGAAACGGCTGCTGTTTTTGCTCATTGTCATTGTTTTATTATCGCAAAAAATCGGTGCACAAGACAGCGCTTGCCACATGCGGCTTAGCCTGCTTACCTGCGCACCGGGCGCAGAGTTGTACTCTACCTTCGGGCATACGGCTTTGCGCATACAGGATAGCACCCATAACACCGATTTGGTTTATAACTATGGCACATTCGACTTTGATGACCCCGATTTCTACATGAAATTCGTGCGCGGCAAGCTCGATTATTTTTTATCGGTCGATAAGTTTCCCGATTTCATGTATGAGTATCAGCAAGACCAGCGTAGCGTGCAGGAGCAGGAACTGAATTTGAATTGTGAAGAACAACAGCAGATCATCACCGCGCTAAACATCAATATGCAGGATGCGAACCGCATGTACAAGTACGATTTTATTTACGACAACTGCACTACGCGTGTGCGCGATCTTATCTTTCATTCACTGCCCGGCAGCGCCGTAAAGAACAGGCTGGTTCCCGAAGGCACTACAGCCCGAAATCTCATTCACACGTATCTTGACAGGGGCGGCGAACCCTGGAGTAAATTAGGCATTGATATTCTGCTAGGAGCCGGTCTCGATAAGCCTGTCGATAACAATGTCGCCATGTTTCTGCCTGATTATTTATTAAAGGGAATAGACAGTGCTGACATTAACCACAGGCAGCCGGTAGTTAAACAAAAAAGAACCCTGCTCGATGCTCAAACGCCTATCGAAGCCACCTGGAATTATCTTCCGCTGGCTTTGTTTGCGTTTATCTGCGGCGGTCTGGCGGCTTTGTATTTATCTCAAAACCAACGTGCAAAAACTATCAGCGGTTATGTAGATTCTTTCCTTCTTTACCTAACCGGTTTGTTAGGGTTACTGCTCATCTTTATGTGGTTCGGCACCGATCACCGCATGACGAAGGATAATTACAACCTGTTGTGGGCATTGCCTACAAATATTGTCGCCGTCTTGTTTTTATGGAAGCGCCCTGCCTGGCTAAAGACTTATTTTTACATTGCATTTGCGGTTACAGCCCTTGTGCTGGTTGGTTGGTTCTGGTTGCCGCAGGAATTAAATATCTCGCTTGTTCCGTTTGTCTTCCTCATGCTGTATCGCTATGGAAGTTTAGCTATGAAAAAGAAACTTACCTGATGCAAACATTTATTTACCAAAGCAAAACCATTAGTTATTTGAAACAAGGCGCCGGCTTTCCGGTAGTGCTGCTTCATGGTTTTGCCGAAGACAGCGAAGTGTGGCTGTATCAATATTCTTTTTTAAAAGACTATTGTACGCTTATCATTCCGGATTTGCCTGGCAGCGGGCATTCGCAACTACTGGAAAAAGCGGAAGGAGATCTTACCATGGAAGATTATGCCGACTGTATCTATGTCCTGTTGCAAGCGGAAGGGATAGAAAGCTGTATCGTATTAGGTCACAGCATGGGCGGGTATATAGCGTTGGCTTTGGTAGAAAAATATCCTCATCTTATCAGTGGCTTTGGCTTTGTTCACTCCACGGCTTTTGCTGATAGTGGAGAGAAGAAAGCGATGCGCCTTAAAGCTATCAACACCATCGAACAATATGGCAGCTATGCCTTCATCAAAAGCACAACACCCAATTTATTTACCGATGAATACAAAGCAACGAATGCGGGTGAAGTTGAATCTTTAGTCAGCAAAGGAAACAGCTTTAGCAAAGCCGCGCTGCAGCAGTATTACAAAGCCATGATGCTGCGCAAAGACAAAAGCTTTGTATTGAAAAATAGCTCCGTGCCAGTGTTGTTTATCATAGGTGAGGAAGACAAAGCTGCACCACTGGCAGACGCATTGCAGCAGGCGCATATGCCCTACATTGCCTACATTCACATTTTGGCAAACGTAGGTCACATGGCTATGTGGGAGAAAAAAGAGGAGGTAAACAAATGTTTATTAGAATTTATACAAGATATCATCTCTGCCCGGCGTTTTGCAAATAGAGAAATAGTTGTCTGCCAATCTACATAACACATGATTGAAGCTCGCTTGCCTGCAGATGTAAATAAAGAATGAAACAAACGGTATCGATATTGGTTTTCTTATTTCTTGCCAGTGTGTGCTATGCCACGCACATCGTTGGCGGAGAAGTATTTTATCAATATCTCGGCGCAGATGCGGCAAGTGGCAATAGCAAGTACAGGGTGTCTGTGCGGCTGTTCAGAGATTGTCTGGTACCCTGTGGTGGAAATAGCAATGTAGCCTGCCTGCCGTCTACAACGCTTGTATCCATTTACGAAACCAATAGCTCCAGTGCTTATAGTACTGTCTCTTTACCCTTGACAGACGATCAGTCATTCTCATTAGATCCAAACAATCCCGGCGATTATCCGCCGTGTATTACTACCAAGCCTGAGATTTGTTACGAGGCAAAAACCTATTCTACAACTGTTACATTGCCGGATAATAATGTAGGCTACATTTTGGCTTATGAAAACTGCTGTCGTGCTACTACACTCAATGTCTTAAACGACAATGTGTATGCACAACAAGGCTTGCCCGGCGTGACTTATAATTGTACCATTCCCGGTAAAAATAAATTGCCGAATGGTCATAACTCTACTGCTGTTTTTGATTTAAAAAAGCCGGACATTATCTGTTATAATACTCACTTTACTTTAGATTATAGTGCTACTGACCTGGATGTGGGTGATAGTATTTCTTTTGCTTTTCAGCCAGCCTATACATCGGGTGCTGATTTTCCAGGTGCAAATGACGGTGAGCCTGCCGAAGCGCCACCTTATCGTTCTGTTTCGTATAATGCAAATCAAGGTTTCTCAGGGTTTAAGCCATTGGGCGAAAATGTAAGTATCAATCCGGTTACAGGACAGATCAGCGGTTTATCTCCTGCGGCTGGCTTATATGTGATAAGCGTAGTGGTATACGAATGGAGAAACGGCGTAAACATCGCACAGCACCGGAAAGATTTTATCCTGCGTATTCAGAATTGTAACATCCCTCAGGCAGACCTGAGTGCTTCTTATGTTACGTGCAATGGTTTCGATCTTACTTTTAGCAACGAATCTACCGCAGCTAATATCAATTCATATTACTGGGACTTTGGCGATGCTGGTTCCTCAACCAACACTTCAGTTGAGCCTACAGCAACTCACACTTATTCTCAGGCCGGGACGTACAAGGTAACATTAATTATAAACAAGGGAAGTGAGTGTTCTAACACAGACACTACAGAGGCAAATGTTTTCCCTGGCTTCATTCCCGATTTTGCGGTGAGCGGAGGCTGCCTGCTAAATGCTTTTTCTTTTACCGATAAAAGCACTACGCAGTATGGTGTAATTGATAGCTGGCGCTGGAACTTTGGCGACCCTAACATTTCAGCTGATACATCGCATTTGCAATCTCCATTGCCTTACAAATACAGCCAGACAGGAACGGTGTCGGCCCAGCTGATTGTTACCAATTCAAAAGGCTGTGTCGATACACTGTACAAACCTGTAACAGTCTACGACAAGCCGGCTATTACGCTTCCTTTCCGCGATACGCTGATCTGTAACATAGACCAGTTGGAGCTTTCAGCTTCTACAGATGTACCGGCTACCTATGCCTGGTCGCCACCCAGCAACATCAGGAATGCCAATACCTCCAGCCCTATAGTGAACCCGCCAACTACCACTACCTATTATGTAACAGTAGATGCCGGAAGCGGCTGTATAAACAACGATTCGGTAAAAGTAAACGTGGTAGATCATGTCTCTCTGCTATTGCCAAACGATACTACCATCTGCCTTACCGATACTGTGCAGCTTCAGCCGGTAACAGATGCTCTTCACTTTCTCTGGACGCCTTCGGAAACATTAAATGATAACACCGCTAAAGCTCCTTTTGCCGTGCCCGATGCCACTACAACTTACCATCTGCAAGCCAATGTGGGCGCATGCTCTGCCAGTGGTGATGTGATTGTCAATACAGCTCCTTATCCTATAGCCAAAGCAGGTACAGCAGCGCCTATTTGCTTTGGTGCAACTACCGTTCTGCAGGCTTCTTACACCGGCAGCAGCTTTACCTGGTCGCCTGTCAATACCTTGCAAAATGCAAATACACTCACCCCCACCGCGGGTCCGTCAGAGACTACTGTCTATACATTTACGGTTTTAGACAACACGCCCAATGGCTGTCCCAAACCAGTAAGCGATACTATAAGGGTTGTGGTTATCCAGCCGATTTCGGTGTTTGCCGGAAGAGACACGAACATCGTAGTCGGACAAAGTTTACAGCTACAGGCAACGGGTGCAAAATATTATCACTGGTCTCCGCCAACAGGTATGAACAATGTTGATATCTCCAACCCGGTCGTCAGCTTACCCGGCTCAGTACAAAAGATAACTTATAATGTAAAAGGCACAACTGCAGAGGGTTGCAGCGGCAATGATTCACTAAATGTGTACCAGTACAAAACCTTGCCGGAGATATTTGTTCCGTCTGCCTTTACACCCGATGGCGATGGTATTAATGATATTCTGAAACCCATTGTAGCAGGAATGAAAAAGTTTGAAAACTTCAGTGTCTATAACCGTTTGGGCGAGTTGCTTTATACAACACCTTCTATCGGGCAGGGCTGGGACGGCAACTATAAAGGTATTCGCCAGCCGCCGGGCACTTATGTGTTTGTAGCAACCGCAATTGATTATTTAGACCGGCATGTAATAAAGCGAGGAACTGCAGTGCTGATCAGATAACTTAGTAAAATATCTTAGCTTATTAGGGTAAGTAACTATAAGAGAAAATCGTCTTTGTTATAATTTTTAATGAAATAAAATCTACATCCCAGCTTTGCTCAGCAATAAAAAAATAGTACTTGGTATTACTGGCAGTATTGCAGCTTATAAAGCCATAACGCTGGTGCGCTTGTTAGTAAAAGCAGGTGCCGAAGTAAAAGCAATTCTTACGCCTGCTGCCAAAAGCTTTGTGTCGCCACTGGTGCTGTCCACACTCTCAAAAAACAAAGTTTTGATTGATTTGTTTGAAGAAGAAACCTGGGCAAACCATGTGGCATTAGGCCGATGGGCAGATGTAATACTTATAGCGCCGCTAAGCTGCAACACGCTTAGCAAGATGGCTAATGGCGCCTGCGATAATCTGCTGCTGGCTACCTATTTATCTGCTACCTGCCCGGTTGTGGTTGCGCCGGCTATGGATGAAGATATGTGGCATCATCCGGCTACTAAACAGAACATCGAAACCCTTCTGACCTTTGGCAACAAAGTAATTGATGTAGGCAACGGCGAGCTTGCCAGCGGCTTGTTTGGCGAAGGAAGAATGAGCGAGCCGGAAGATATTGTTCAATACCTGCAAGGCTTTTTTGCTGCGCAGAAACGACTTGCCGGTAAGAAGGTATTAATCACTGCCGGACCTACACACGAACCGATAGATCCGGTTCGTTTTATTGCTAATCACTCGTCTGGTAAAATGGGTTTTGCCCTGGCGCAAGCCTGTTATGAAGAAGGTGCAGAAGTGCTGCTGATAACGGGTCCGGTAAGTATCAAAACTCCGGCGGGCGTTACGGTTATACCGGTAAAAACAGCCGCCGAAATGTATGAAGCGTGTTTACATAATTTTGATGATAAAGACATTGCGATTCTTTCGGCAGCCGTAGCTGATTACACACCATCTGTTGCAGCAACCGAAAAAATAAAGAAAGATTCGGGTGAGCTTATCATTTCATTAACCAAAACAAAAGATATTTTGCGCTCACTGGGTGAACAGAAAAAAGAAGGGCAGATATTGGTGGGCTTTGCATTGGAAACAAATAATGAAAAAGAGTTTGCAAAGAAAAAGCTACGAACGAAACATGCCGATTTCGTTGTTCTAAACTCTATGCGCGATGAGCAGGCTACCTTTGGTTTTGATACAAATAAAGTAACTGTTTTTGATAAGGAGGAACGAGAATATCAATCTCCGTTAGCCACCAAAACAGAAATTGCAAAATTTATTCTAGATGTTGTTTGTAATAAAAAAGATGATACGAAATAGTATAGTGATAGGGCTTGTACTGCTTGCTGCCACAACTCGTGCACAGGAGATACAAGCCAAGGTAACTGTGCTTGCGCAACAGTTGCCTTCTTCGGTAAACAAGCAACGTTTTACTACGCTGGCTACGCAGCTTACCAACCTTATCAATAACCGCCAGTGGACGCAAGACAAGTTTACCCAACAGGAAAAAATTGAGTGCAACTTTTTGATTAATCTCGATAAATCTCCTGACCAGGATATTTTTACCGGCACACTTACGGTGCAGGCGGCCCGACCTGTTTTCAATTCTTCTTATAAATCTCCTATTATTAATTTCCAAGATGGAGATATATATTTCAAGTATGTGGAATATCAGCCTGTAGAGTTCAACGAGAGCCGCGTATCCGGCAATGATCCGGCAACGGCAAACCTTACGGCAATTATTGCTTACTATGTTTATATCATACTTGGTTTCGATTACGATTCGTTTGCACCTAAAGCCGGTACTCCTTATTTTACCGAAGCGCAGAATATTGTAACCAACGCGCCGGAAGATAGCCGTAACATCAGCGGCTGGAAAGCGTTCGATGGTCAGCGCAACCGTTACTGGTTAGCAAACAATATAACGAACACAAGGTTTAATGTCATCAACGATATCATCTATCAATACTACCGGGGTGGCTTAGATAAGATGTATGAAAATGCAACGGCAGCACAACAAAGTATGCTAACTGCACTAACGCAACTGCAAACCTTTAACCGTGAAAACCCAAACACCATGGTGCTGCAGTTTTTTGTACAAAGCAAATACAGCGAACTGTCTGGCATGTTTAAAAAAGCATCACCTGATATTCGAAGCCGTGCTGTTGCTGTGTTGCAACAGATCGACCCATCAAATGCAGATAAATACAGGGCAGATTTAAAATGAGAATGTTTGTATCCGCCATTTTCCTGCTGCTTCTCTTGTCATCTTGTTCGCGAAAAGAAACGATGCCATCGGACATTTTTCCAATCAATAAAATGAAGCTGATGGTGTGGGATATGGAAATGGCAGACCAAAAAGCAGCTGAGCGTTTCCCGGAGAAAAAAGATTCGTTGCGTATGGAGGCAACCTCGCTTTACCAGCAGGTATTTACGAAGCACAAAACCGATAAAAAAACATTTTACAAAAGCTTCGCTTATTACGAGTCTCATCCTGCATTATTAAAAATCTTATTCGACTCGGTAAGCAACTACAGCAGCCGCCAAAAGAGTGCACTTTACAAGAAAACGTATTGAATGTATTTGCGGCCAGGCACAGCCATATAGGTTACTAAAAACTCCGCGACTAAAAATTGAATTTATTGAGTATATCAGCTAAATGATAACAGCATTCTTAAAATTCTCTCAATCCCTTGCCTGTCTTGGTTTTTTCTAATACCTTCGCAGCCCCTGTTTAAAAAAGCAGGATATTACCCGTAAGGTTCAACAAGTGTTCCGTCGGTTCGGAGCCACCAGCAGGGTGTAATCTTAATCAGATTATTATAACATGCCAAAAGTAAAAACAAACTCGAGCGCCAAGAAGCGCTTCAAAGTTACCGGCTCGGGCGAAATCACGTTTCAGAAAGCCTTCAAGCGCCACATCCTTACTAAAAAATCTACCAAACGCAAACGCTCTATGCGTGTGAAAGGCGTACTGGGAGCGGCTAACAAAGATTTTGTAAAACGCCTGCTTGGTTTAAAGTAAACCCGGATCTTACAGAAAATTAAACAACATTATTCATCAAAAGTTCAGGGTAATATTCTATATCGCACCTGAAAGATCAAATAACTCATTATGCCACGTTCAGTAAATGCAGTTGCATCGCGTGCAAGAAGGAAACGGATTTTAGACCAGGCTAAAGGCTTTTACGGCAAGCGTAAAAACGTTTATACCGTTGCCAAAAATATTGTTGAAAAAGGGATGACCTACAGCTATGTAGGACGCAAGCTGAAGAAGCGGGAATACCGCCAGCTTTGGATTGCGCGTATTAATGCTGCTGTGCGTGCCGAAGGGTTAACGTACAGCCAGTTCATTGATAAACTTAATAAAAAAGGTATTGAACTAAACCGCAAAGTGCTGGCGGATATGGCCATGAACGAACCGGCTTCTTTTACGGCATTAATCAATTCAGTAAAATAGTTCGAGTACATTTTTTCGGTAAAAAAGGGAAACAGATAATGTTTCCCTTTTTATTTTTATCATCTTGTTGAAGCCGTGTTGATTGCGGTTGCTGAGAATTTATTGCTGTAGTCTGTTTTTGATGCGTTGCGTTATCGCTGTGTTATTTATACTCTCTTGTTTTTTCTTGTATGGTTTTTGTTTAGTTTTATAACCATTATAAAAAACGGTTGCAAAATTGAATAAAGTACAATTGGTATGATGAACAGTCAGTCAAAAAAAGTTACAGGTGGTGTGCTGGCAGGCTTATTAACCGGCATTCTCATAGGTTATTTTTTAGGAATCAGCCAGAGCAAAAGCGATGAGAAATTCTTATCGCAATGGACAAAAGAAAACGGCGATTATGAAGATGGTAATGTCTTTGGCTACGAGACCGGCTTGCCGGATAACTATCATGAGAAAGTGAAGCGCGACAAAGAGCCACGCCAGAAGAAAAGCATAAAGTAAATGACCGGTAAAAAAATTTCTTCCGGCAATCATTCGCTATTTATATTCGCTGCGCAAATGAATACAACGATAACAAACAGAAATTGGTGGTGGCACACAATCCTCAGCCGGGGCTTGTAGTGGTGTATGCCAATTACAGATTCATATTACTTGAAAGCCTCGATACCATCGGGGCTTTTTTGTTGGTACGCTTAAAATACAGTTGATGAAACGAATAGAAATTCATACCGGTTATAAGAAAATTCTGTCTGATGTATTCACGCCGGTCGGCATCTATTTAAGGCTGCGCGACCGTTTCAGAGATACGATACTCTTGGAAAGTGCTGACTCTAACGCTGCAGAAAACAGTCATTCTTTTATTTGTATCAATGCGGTTGGCGGTATCGAAATTAGCAATTATCAAGAGATCGAATTCAAGTATCCCAACCAGAAACCACAGAAACAGTCTTTGCAAAGCCAGCCTTCGGTACCCGATATTCTATGGAACTTTATGCAACAGTTCGAGGTAACGGAAACAGATAACAAAGCCGTGAAAATCGCGCAAGGACTATTCGGCTATACTTCGTTCGATGCTGTGCAGTTTTTTGAAACCATCCGCTTGCAATCAAGCCAGTTGCAACCTTTGATTCCCTTGATGCGATACCGATTGTATCAGTATGTGATTGTCATCAATCATTTTAAAAGCGAGATGTATATCTGCGAGAACATCATTAAAGGTTTGCCCTCTGAAATGAATCTTGTAGAATCGTTGATTCGTAACAAGGATGTGCCTGTTTTTCCTTTTAAAAGGAACGGTAAAGAAACATCGAATATCACCGATGATGAACACATTGTAATGGTAAAGAAAGGCATTCAAAGCTGCCTGCGCGGCGATGTATTTCAGATTGTGCTAAGCCGCCGTTTTCAGCAACGCTTTACCGGCGACGAATTCAATGTTTACAGGGCTTTGCGCAGCATCAATCCATCACCTTATCTTTTCTATTTTGACTATGGCGATTATAAACTTTTGGGCAGCAGCCCTGAATCGGAATTAATTATTAAAAATGGCCGCGCCATCATTCACCCCATTGCCGGCACCGCCCGGCGAACCGGCGACGATGAGCAAGATAAGCAACTGACCAAAGCCTTGCAGGCGGATGCTAAAGAGAACGCAGAACATACCATGCTCGTTGACCTGGCGCGCAACGATTTAAGCCGTCATTGCAGTGATGTAAAAGTGAACTTTTACAAGCAGGTGCAGTATTATTCGCATGTTATTCATTTGGTAAGCGAAGTAAGCGGCGAGGTAAAGCCAAACACCAATCCTTTTTTGCTGTTGGCTGCAACCTTTCCTGCAGGCACGCTAACCGGTGCGCCTAAATTTAAAGCGATGGAATTGATAGATAATTATGAAACTACATCGCGCAGCTTTTATGGTGGTTGCATCGGTTCGGTTGGTTTTGATGGAAGCTGCAACCAGGCGATTATGATACGTACTTTTTTAAGCAAAGAAAATACACTGACCTGCCAGGCGGGGGGTGGCATTGTAGCAGCAAGCGAGCCGCAGAACGAACTCCAGGAAGTGACCAATAAGTTAGGTGCTTTAAAGAAGGCAATTGAGATAGCAGAAGGAATTGTATAATATTATAGCAGTCAGATTATGAAAATATTAGTCTTCGATAATTACGATTCATTTACTTACAACCTGGTTCATCTTGTTGAGAAAATTACGGATGAAAAAGTCGATGTTTTTCGCAACGATAAAATACCCTTGGAAGATGTTGCTAAGTATGATAAAATCATTCTCTCGCCAGGTCCTGGTGTGCCGGAGGAAGCAGGTCTGTTGCTGCCTTTGATAAAAGAGTATGCTGCCAGCAAAAGCATACTGGGCGTGTGTTTGGGGCACCAGGCTATTGGCCAGGCATTCGGTGGGAAGCTTACCAATTTAGCCAGCGTATTTCATGGCGTGGCAACAAGTTGCCAGTTGTCAGGCATCAGCAGCCAGCTCTTTAGAGATATGCCCCAATGTCTGGAAATCGGTCGTTATCATTCGTGGGTAGTAGATAAAGAAGGCTTTCCAAATGAGCTGGAAATTACGGCAGAAGATGATAACGGTTTTATCATGGGCTTACAGCATAAAACGTATGATGTGCAAGGCGTGCAGTTTCACCCGGAGAGTGTGCTGACGCCGATGGGAGAGAAGATATTGTATAACTGGTTACATGCATAACAATAAGTAATGAAGAAATTATTACAGTATTTATTTGAGCACAAAACGCTTACCTACCAGCAGGCAAAAGACACTTTGATTGCCATCTCTAAAAGTGTGTACAACGATACGGAGATCACAGCATTCATTACTGTGTTCCTGATGCGAAGCATTACCATTGAAGAACTAAGAGGCTTTACAGATGCGCTGTTGGAACTATGTGTAAAGATTGATTTAAGTGAGTATGAAACTATTGATATTGTTGGCACAGGCGGTGATGGTAAGAACACTTTCAACATATCTACACTGGCTTGTTTCATTGTAGCGGGTGCAGAACAAAAAGTAGCCAAGCATGGAAACTATGGCGCTACTTCCGTAAGCGGTGCCAGCAACGTAATGGAAAATTTAGGCTATCAATTTTCGAATGATAATGCGAAACTGAAGCAGGAAATAGAGGGGGCAAACATCTGCTTTATGCATGCGCCTTTGTTTCACCCGGCATTAAAAACGGTAGCGCCCATCCGCAAAAACATTGGGCTGCGCACTTTCTTCAATATGCTTGGACCTATGGTGAACCCTGCACAGCCTACCTACCAGTTGGTAGGCGTTTATAATTTAGAAATGGCGCGGATTTATAATTACTTGTTGCAGCAGAATGGAAAGGCTTTTACCATCATTCACAGCTTAGATGGCTACGATGAAATCTCGCTAACTAACGACACAAAAGTGATAACGAATGAGGGAGAGTTTTTATATACGCCTGAAGAGTTGGGAAAGCGCACCGTAGAGCCGCAAGACTTGTATGGCGGCAGTACAACTGAAGAATCTGCAAAGCTGTTTACAAAAATTTTAAAAGGCGAAGGCTCCTGGGCACAAACGGCTGTAGTACTCGCGAATGCCGCTATGGCCTTGCATTGTACGGGGAAGTATAGTTCTTATAACGAGGCTTACAAAGCGGCTGTTAATAGCCTGGAAAGCAATAAAGCTTACCAATGTTTAGAGACATTAATAGCCATGCAGTAAATGTAAGAATTGTAATGTTAGTACTCTGGGAAGACGAAAAATATCTTTCACAAAAGAGTTCTTTGATGTAATTATCATTAGCTTTTGAATGTCAGGTAAAGCAGATTATAGTTTGTTATAGCACCTCGCAAGGAAGCTTAATTATTTTAAGAATCATTCTTTTACAAAAAAGAATGATTCTGCGATTTCAGCAGACTACGCATTGGAGCGGTATCGATTGGTATAGAATGGCTGTTTGTATTTGGTAGCTATAATCGTGTTTACAACGCAAAGCTTGCAACCAAAAATTTCATTCTTATTCTTTCATCCACTTGTTTTTATAAGCCAATTGCATCATCTGAGCCTTGGAAGTGATGTGCAATTTCTGATAAATATTGGCAACGTGTTTTCTTATCGTATGAACGCTTAACCCAAGCTCTGAAGCAATACGTTTGGCATCCCAGCCATGCGTGGTGAAGTTGAGAATCTCTTTTTCTCTTTCAGACAACAATTCATGTGCAGTTTCTCCTTTAGCTGGTTTGTTTTCCGGCATAGTAACCTGTGCGTGAGCCAGCATGGCAAAGGCTTTGCGCGCAATGCCGGGACTCATGGGTGCGCCTCCAAACTGCATGACATTGGTGATGGCATCGGCAATAGAATGGGCGCCTTCATCCTTTAGCAGATAGCCGTTTGCGCCGGCTTTAATGGCTTCAAACAACTTATCATCATCATCAAACACAGTAAGCACAATGCAGATAATATTTGGGTATAACGCTTTGGAAATACCGATGGTAGTAATGCCATCCATTTCGGGCATTTCGAGGTCAATAAAAGCAATGTCGGGAAACTTTGCATGTGGCAAGCCTTTTAACTGTTCCAAATAATCGCTTCCGTTATTTGCCATCAACACTAGTTCCGCATTGGGCATCATCTTTACTTTATCTTCAAACGACTGGCGGTTGATGGCTTTATCATCAGCAAAAGCAATTTTGGTATTCATTGTTCAAATGTGAAAGTATAGTGATGAATCGTCAATACTTATTTTGTATTACGAAGCTGTACGCAGCATCCTTTTGTTTCGTTAGTAATGGTTACGTTCCAACCAATATCTGCGGCACGCGCCTGCATGTTTTTAAGTCCTTCACCCGGCACGGGTTCGGCAGGCATACCGGTGCCATTGTCTTTAATAGAAATAATGACCGGAGACTGGCTGCTGATGTGGATTTGTATAGATGAACAACCGCTGTGTTTGATAGCATTGTGCACGGCTTCCTGTACAATACGAAGCACATGCAGGGCTGTAATGGAAGCCAGCGTTGTGTTTTGACCAATAGTTTCATCTACATCAAATGCGATATCGGGATACGTTGGCTGAAGCTTTTGAACATAATTTTTGATGCGGTCGCTTAGCATGATGATGCTTTGGTTTTCTTTGTTAAGGGCCCAGATAGAATCGCGCAACTGGATGATGATTTCGCGCGCCGATTCTTTTAAGCGTTGCAGTGTAACATGGTTGGAAGCATCGAACTGGTAGATCACATCATCAACATTTGCACTTATGGCAGAAGCATATGCACCGATATTATCGTGCAAGTCGCGGCTGATGCGCTCGCGCTCTGCCAGCACTTGTTGCCGTATGTGCAATGCCTGCAGTTTTACTTTATATCTTCTTTGAAAAATGGCTCTGGCAGCTACCAGCAGTAAAGCAAAAACAAGAGCTGCCATCAGCAAGTAAAACCACCATCGCTCCCAGTAAGGATAGGCAATCTGAATATTTCTCGTAAGAGTTGTTTCAGGAGAATGTACTACGCGTGCCGAGAACTGGTAACTACCTGGTGGCAGATGATAAGAAATATTAGTAGGGTTGCTGGTAGTCGTCCAGTATTTGTCAAAGCCACCCATTTTGTACTCATAAACATAAGCCGATGCGTTCTGTAGACCGAAGGCAGTAAGCGAGAAAGAAATCTTGTTCTCATCATAAGAAAGATTGTAGGCTTGTGCATTCCAGGCAGCTGAATCGCTTATCGGAATCTTATCGTTGATCTCTGTTTTATAAATAAGAAGTGATGGATGATCGTGCTCGGTTGTTACATCAGAAGGGTAGAAAGCGGTAATACCATTTACACCGCCAAAGAAAAGTTTACCAGAAGAAGTCTTGGCGATAGCAGCCGTGTTGAATTCGTTTTCCTGCAAGCCTCTTTCTTTAGTATAGTTTTTTAATACACCATTGAGTTTTATGGCTGATAGGCCAAGGTTGCTTCCTGCATAAATTATTTCTTTTTTATCATTGGTAAGCAGAGAATAAATACAATCGTTAAGCAGTCCATTACTGCTAGAAAATGTTTTGATAATCCGGTTGTTGCTGTTATACACAAACAGTCCTTTGTCAGTACCCACCCAGGTGTTGTTTTGCGCATCAGAGGTTATACTTCTTACCATGTAACTATTGGGTATGGTAAAGGTGTCTGTATTGCCATTGCTGTGCTTGCAATACAGCGTACCAGCGTTGGTGCCAACCCACAAGCGATGTGTATTGTTGTTTAGATAAAAATAGTTGAGCAAGCTATTGCCATTGTTGTGAAACAGGACGCTGTAGTGTGAAAGCTTGTCGCCGGTGAAGCTGCATTGAATTACATCGCTGGCATTGATAACAATAAGCGTACTGCTGTCGAGCCGCTGAATGTTATTGGGGAAAGAAACCGTATGCGTATGCAGCAAAGCTTCATCTTTTGCAGAGATGTTCATGGGCGTTATTTTTTTTTCTGAAAGCTTTAGTATAAACCATCCCTGCCCCAGGGTTTCAAGAAAATATTCATCCTTACTCAGCTTTTCTATGCAAACAATGTCTTTCGTTTTTATGTTCATCAGTGGCTTCTCCCACAGCGGGCGATTGAGTGTATCGTACAACTGTATACCGCCATTAAAACAACCTGCCAGCACACGGTTCTGAGCTTCGTCAACATAAATACTTTTAATAAAATTCGTGGCATTCGGGTAAGCATAATATTGAAACGGTATTGTATAGTTCTGAACAATTTTTATATCGTCGTTGGTAAGCAGCCACATCCGACTAAACTGGTCTTCGTAAATTGTGTTGATATATCCCGCCGGGATAACAGGACTGCTGCCAAGCGTGGTGATTTCACTAATGTTTTTGCAGTTAGAATCGAGAGACAACAGATGCTGGTTAATGCTTGCCAGCACTACTGTGTTCGGCAACACTTTTACTGTACCGAAAGCAGATTTTTCTGCCCGAAAAACATCAGTCACTTTACTTGGCTTGCCGGAAGTGATATTGATTGCTGTAATGCCTTTGTTATGCGATATATAAAGCCTGGTTTCTGTACAGGCGAGGTTGTATAAAATTTTATTATCGAAAGGTATAGAAGCAAAAGTCCCGTCGGCTTTGTTGAACATCATCACTTCATTTTGCATCGTTTGCAAAAACAGGTAACGGGTATTGGCTGCAAACTGAAATTTGGGAGACAATAAAGGTGGAATAACAGACAGGTTGTTTATGTAAACGTTTCTAACTAAGCTTCCGCTTTTGTTATAAAGTGCCAACTTATTGTCCTGCATACACCAGATGCCTTGTTCGGTTTCGTTTAAAGGACGAAGGGGACAGGTAGTAGCAGACTGAGGTAGATAAATGAGTGAGGCAAATTGATTGCGATAAGGATTGTACTGCAGGATACCGTTGTGGTAGGTGATCCAGAGAAGATGGTTGCGGGTTTGTAAGAAATGAACCTGATAGTTAGTATTTACCGGCACTCCACCAACCGTCGGGTGAACCGTTTCAAGGCGATAGCCATCATACCGTTGCAGACCCGTTTTGGTGGCTACCCAGGTAAAGCCAAAAACATCTGTGGTTATATCGCCGACCGAATTATTACTAAGCCCGTTTTCAACATTCAGGGTTTTAATTACATACCGTTTATGATTTTCTGAAAACAACAACTGGTTATAAGCCGGGCATACCATCAGCAACAAAAAAGCCGATGCAGTGAGCCTGCCCAAAAAACGGTTCTTCCACCTCATAATTTGTTAGAAATACAGAGTTTGTTTTGATTGATACAACCGGGAAATACGGTACTATCGAAACCGCAGCGCAGAAGTTTTAAAGCGCTAATTTACAGATTAAAGTGGTTGAATAAAAAACAAGCGATCAGAGGTGAAAGCAACCAAAAGAAGCCTCGATAAAGATTTGTTTGGTGACTGTTGTTGATTTGTATTATTTGAAATAAGTACAGCCCGATTTGTATTTTAAACTACAGTTGGCAACATACGGGTTTTGGGACTTTGTAATAAAAAGATGTTTCAATAGAAGTTTTTGCTGATCTGCATCAGCCATAAATAAAGGGAACAAAAAAGCCCTCCTTAAGAATAAGGACGGCCTCTAACGATTGCTTGCCATATGAAAATCTTTACTTATTGCCCCACGCAAGCTGTGAAGGAACGGTATATAATAAATTTTGGTTTCTGAAAGAACTTTTGTGTTTCGCCTTTCGGCTATTTGATAATTAATACCAGCTTCTGCATTTGGTAACCCGGCTTTGCCCCGCTTTTTTAAAAAATTATTTTTAATATGCGTAATCAATGCATCCTGAGATAATTTTCTTTCTTATTTAGAAACCATTTTTGCCTATCGCAACATGCTATCGCGTTTTACATTCGAAGTATCGCCCATCACATGATTGGTATCTCGCTTTATCATTGCAGTGTCGGGCATTGGCGGGTTTACGGCATTAGATGTATCCGGCGGTGCTGCCGAAGCTGAATCGGAAGAACCTGAATTTCCGCCCGAACCACAGGCTGCAAAAAGGCTGATGGTAAAAATAAAGAATAGCTTTTTCATAGTTGCTTTGTTTTCTTTTGCATTGCAAAATCAGAACCTAATTATTAATATCCGTTTTTTTTATTTCACTAGTTTATACAGCCTGATAAAATACAGTGACAGCAAAATCTTTCTTCAGTGCTTATACTTGTCTATTAAATCACCGTTGCCGATATGTTAAGGTTCACTCATCATTAGGCATTATAGCTTTAATTTGAACACTTCTTTACAACACACGATATGAAGCGATTTTGTTTATTGATAGGTTGCTTTATTCTCTTATTTGGTAAAGCCTCTTTTGCGCAGCACATCGATACTACGCTGGCTGCTTATGCTGCCGGTTACCAGCCCGAACGAATGCATGTACAGTTTGATAAACCAGTGTATGCGCCCGGCGAAACGGTGTGGTTTAAAGCCTATCTGATGGCGGGCGATTTGCCTTCTAACATCAGTAAGAATCTTTATACTGACTGGTACGATGCCAATGGAAATTTACTGGCGCATTCTCTGTTCCCGGTGATACAAGCCGGTGCCGCAGGCGAGTTTATCATACCAGATACCATTAACAGCAGTGCTGTTCATGTAAAGGCTTATACCAGCTGGATGCTGAACTTTGACACAGCATTTTTGTTCGAAAAAAATATTCCGCTGGCGCAGAAAACTTCGCCTAAAACCATTGTCAAGATTACAACCGTTGCCTCTCTTCATTTCTTCCCCGAAGGCGGCGATGCAGTAGAAGGTTTGCCTTCGCGTATTGCCTTTCAGGCAGCCGATCAGTACGGCAGACCTGTAAAAATAAAAGGCATAGTAACCAACGGTAAAGGAACTGTGATAGACTCGCTTAGAACCGAGCATGATGGCATGGGAAGCTTCCATATTGTTTATGGGAAAGGCGAAACTTACAGTGCTAAATGGTACGACGATCAAAACACTGTACATACCACGCCTTTGCCTGCTGCCGGCACTGAAAGTGCCGTTATGGAAATAGGCTCTGCAGAAGGCAAAAAGACATTCATCATTCGCCGTACCGACGATGCGCCAGACAATGTGAAGCAACTGCACATTGTAGCTACTATGCATCAGCAACTGGTGTATATGGCAAATGCCAATCTCACACAAACGTCAACCATTGGCGGTGCTATACCTACTGCCAACATGGTAAGCGGTGTGTTGCAGATAACACTCTTCACCAACGACTGGAAGCCAATAGCAGAGCGCGTTTGCTATGTAAACAACAACGACGCTTTGTTTGAGCCGGAAGTAGGTTTCAAAACATTGGGATTGGGTAAAAGAGGTATGAACGTTATAGAAGTAAGCATGCCCGATTCAGTAGTCGGCAACCTGTCTTTGTGTGTTACAGACAAAGGCATCGGCACAGACAGCAGTAATAATATTATTCCGCAACTGTTGCTTTCCGGCGATATAAAAGGGACCATTTATAAGCCACAGTATTACTTCTCTAATAATAGCGACAGTGTAGCGAAATACTTAGACCTGGTAATGCTTACACATGGATGGCGCAGGTACAACTGGCAAGCGATTGTGCAGGGCGAAATGCCGAAAATAAAATACCCGGCAGAGAAAGATTATCTTACTTTTTCAGGCAGAGTGTATGGTGCCAACAGTACGCAACTTCGCTCTGCTGGCGGGCTGTTTGCTATTCTGCAGGCGAAAGATTCAAGCCGACAGGTAGTGAGCGCTTCCATTAAACCCGATGGCACTTTTGAAGACCCAAACATAGTGCTGTTCGACTCTACTAAGATCTATTACCAGTTTACCAATAAATCTTTTGGCGACATCAGTGAAGTGCGCTTTATGAACAGTGTAGTGCCTGCCCAGAAGAGGATTGTATTAGACAAATCGAAAATGATATCCTTAGATACATCCGGTAATGCAAGGCTGCGTTTTCTGGCTAACGAGGAGGCACGGTTAAATGCACTGCTGAAAGGCGCTACATTAAAAGCTGTAACGGTTACAACCAGGGTAAAATCGCCGATGGAAAAATTGGATGAAAGATATGCCAGCAGCTTGTTTCAGAGCGGTGATGCCTTACAGTTCGATTTGACAAACGATGTGTTTGCCAACAGTTATCAAAACATCTTTACCTATCTTCAAGGTAAGGTGGCCGGCTTGCAGATTACGGTTGATGGAAGCGGCAATGCCAGTATGTCGTGGCGTGGCGGCGCACCGACTGTTTATCTCAACGAAATGCAGGTAGATGTTGGGCAGTTAAGCTCCACAGCCGTATCGGATATAGCTTATGTAAAAGTGTTTCGACCGCCTTTTACCGCAGGCTTCAATGGGGCAAATGGAGCCATTGCTGTTTACACTAAAAAAGGCGATGACAAACCTGTGGATAAAGGTCCGGGAATGCCTTCTAAAACAGTGATTGGCTATACCGCGGTAAAGCAGTTTTATTCACCCAACTATGGAACGATTGATCCGCGCAATGAGGCAGAAGATGTACGCAGTACTTTGTATTGGGAACCGACGATTTTAACCACTTTGGAAAATCACCGCTTGAAATTTACATTTTATAACAACGATGTTACCGATGCTTTCCGTGTGATTGTTGAAGGACTTAGCACCGATGGACGATTGGTGCATATTGAAAAAGTGGTAGAATAGCAGGATGCATTAAACAGAGCACAATCGCTGCTTTTATGCACTTCAATCGTCTTTTCTGAGCCAGCTAAATGGTACATTTGCGAACAAACCATTCATTCATGTTGAAAGGTATTTTAAAAAACTTGGTTGTTGTTTTTGTTATGCTGTTTTCGGCGCTGTCTTGTTTTGCGCAGCAATATCATTTTGTGTACATACAAGCCGATAACCAACAACCCTTTTATATAAAATATTCCGGTAAAAATTACAGCTCATCTTTTATTGGTTATCTCATTTTGCCGAAGCTAAGCGATGGCAATTTTTCTATACAGGTCGGCTTTCCGAAGGACTTGTATTCTGAACAGACTTTTAACCTGTCCGTTGCCGGCAAAGACTTGGGATTTGCTTTGAAAAACTTTAATGATAAAGGCTGGGGCTTGTTTAATTTCCAGACAACTGATATTGTTATGAACGTCAATAGCAGTGCGGCTTCTGAAGTAATGGCTAAACCGGTAACAACTACAAATACCTCCAATCCCTTTGGTAATATGCTGGCAGATGCTATCAATGATTCCACACTGAATCAGCAGCGTGTTGTTCCCAAAGATTCGGCGGCAAATGCAACAGCGAAACATGTTGCTCCGGCATTATTTTCCGATACGCTTAGCAACAACAAACCGGTAAAGCAAGACAGTGTTTTAACAACCAGTAAAACAGTTGGATCTGACAGTGCAAAGACAACAGATACTTCACCGGCGGACCAGGTTAAAACTACTGACGCAATTATAAAATCGTCTGAAAACAAAACGAACAGCGGCACTGACCTGACTTTCCTGGACAATACGAGCAGGGACACAATTCATGCTTTTATTCCGGCATCGGATACTGTTAAAACACCCACTAAAGAAGCAATAAATGCTGAAGTGAAAACGCCTGCGAACGACACTGCAAAAAGCAATTCCGGCAATCCGTTTTTTAATACCAATGGCACCCAGACAAACACACAGCAGCCTGCAAAGCTGGACACTGCTAACAGCAATGGCGTTGCAAATAGTTCTGTTATTACCAACAGCAACTGCCAGAAGATGCTGAGCAGCTACGATGCAGACCGGTTGAAGAAGAAGATTATTTCACTGCATAGCCAGGAAGAAATACTGGCGGCTGTTAAGAAAAGTCTTCGTGATAAATGCTTAACTACCGAGCAGGTAAAAGACTTTGGGAACTTGTTTTTGTCGGACGAAAATCGTTACGGTTTTTATGATGCTGTATATCCCAATGTGTCCGATTATTTTAACTTTCCGCAACTGCAAGGCACGCTGATGGATACTTATTATAAGAACCGGTTTAAAGCACTTCTCCGCTAACGAACCATGCCACGATATTTTTTAGAAGTCGCTTATGTAGGTACAAATTACAGAGGTTTTCAAAAACAGTTGAACGCAGTTACGGTTCAGTCGGAAGTTGAAAAGGCATTGTCTGTTTTATATAAACAAAATAGTGAACTTACCACTTCATCACGCACCGATACAGGCGTTCATGCGCTGCAAAATTTCTTTCATCTAGATGCTGATCTGCTTGTCGATAATCAGAAAGCATTGTATCGTTTGAATGCCATTTTACCCAACGATATTGTTGTAAAAAGTATTGCAGAAGTCAACGCCGGCGCGCATTGCAGGTTTGATGCCTTATCTCGTTCCTACGAATATCATATTTACCGAAAAAAGAATCCTTTCCTGGTTGGCAGAGCTTTTTATTATCCTTATCAACTAGATATAGATGCGATGAATGAAGCCGCATCGTTATTATTCTCTTACGAAGATTTTACTACGTTTTCTAAGCGTAACACGCAGGTGAAAACCTTTGTCTGCGAAATAAAAAGTGCAGGATGGAAATGGGTAAACGACGAGCTTGTTTTTTTTATAACCGCTAACCGTTTCCTGCGCGGCATGGTTCGCGGACTGACCGGAACAATGCTGAAAATAGGCAGAGGCATTCTTACCACAAGTGATTTTAAAAGCGTCATCGAAGCGAAAGATTGCCGCCAGGCAGATTTCTCCGTGCCGCCGCAAGGTTTGTTTTTGGTAAAGGTTTTATATCCCGAAACAATTTGGAAACAGGCTGAAGAAAAGTAAACTTTGCATCTTTAATTTTAAATACATTTTGTTATGCCATCCTTCGATATTGTAAGCCAGGTTGATTTGCAAACTTTAGACAATGCCATCAATACGGTAAAGAAAGAAATCGGCAACCGTTTCGATTTTAAAAATTCACCGGTGACGATTGATTTAAACAAGAAAGATTACCTGATTAATATCGAAGCTGAAAGTGACATGAAGATGAAGCAGATTGTAGATGTCATCATCAGCCGCAGCATGAAGCAGGGCATTGATGCGGCTGCATTCAACTTCGATAAAGATGCTTACCCAAGCGGTAAAGTGGTAAAGAAAGAAGTGCCTGTAACGAACGGCTTACAGCAGGAAGATGCAAAGAAAATTGTGAAGTTGATTAAAGATAGCGGCTTAAAAGTGCAAGCTCAGATTATGGACGATGTGGTGCGTGTAACCGGTAAGAAGATAGATGATTTGCAGGATGTAATTGCGAAACTGAAAGGTGCCAATCTAAGTTTGCCGTTGCAGTTTATTAATATGAAGTCGTAAGAAAAGGTTGCATTGAACGGTAATTATTCGGCTTTATATTTTTATAAAGGCACGTGCAAAATATACTTCTCCTTAAAAGAATCTTCTTTAAAGATTTGTTCAATCTCATACACGTTAGGTCGTGTTTCACTCTCTTGAACTTCCTTCGCCAGATCGCCACCTTTTAGGCAAATTAAGCCATTGACTAACTGTTGCGTATTCCCTTTTTTCAACAACGGCTTACTCCATCTCCACAAATCTTTTAGCGGTGCTACAGCGCGCGATACGGCATAATCGAACTTACGTTTTTTTATCTCCTCGGCGCGTATGTGTTGGGTTGTAACATTGGTTAAACCAATAGCAGCCGCGACCTCTTTTACAACCGTCAATTTCTTTCCAATGCTATCCACCAGATGAAACTGTACTTCGGGAAAAAAGATAGCCAGCGGAATGCCGGGAAAGCCGCCGCCAGTGCCTATATCAACGATTTGTGTTCCCGCCACAAACGAAGTAATAGCAGCAATACTTAACGAATGCAACACATGCTTCTCATACAAAGCATCAATGTCTTTTCGTGAGATAACATTGATCTTACTGTTCCAATCGTTATACACGTCCTGCAAGGCAGCCAGTTGCTCTGTTTGCTTAGGTGAAAGATCGGTGAAGTAATTGAGAATAATTTGCATAAACAAAAGACACAGGTAAAAAGTATTTCAAATACTGATGGCTGGATTGAACAGGTAAAATTTAATAAAAACACCTGCTTCACCCACTCGAATATTATATTCAATCTTACTTATTCAAATACTCAATTGCTACAGGTTGCCTTCCACGCGCTCATCTTCTGCATTTGCCAGAATACGACCACTCATGCGACGAAGGGGATTGCTATGTGTTTCGTCGTAAATAGTGCGGCGTCGTACAATGTCTATGCAGTGAAACGTAGCCGAAAGCATAGCCGAAGCATCGGCAATATTTTTACCCGCAATATCAAACGCCGTACCATGGTCGGGGCTGGTGCGTACGGCAGGCAAACCAGCGGTATAATTCACCGTATTGCCCATGGCTAAGGACTTGAAGGGAATCAATCCCTGGTCGTGATACATAGCAAGCACCGCATCGAACTTGGCATACGTGCCGCGGGCAAAAAAGGCATCCGCCGGGTAGGGTCCATACACCAGCATATTGTTTTGCTTTGCTTCTTTAATAGCGGGTTTAATAATGGTTTCTTCTTCGCTGCCAATTAGTCCTTCATCACCGGCGTGCGGGTTTAAGCCCAGCACGGCAATCTTGGGTTTATTAATATCGAAATCCTTTTGCAGGCTGTAGTTTAAAATTTTTAGCTTGCGCAAAATGTTTTCTTTGGTAATGTGTTTTGTTATTTCGGCCACAGGCACATGCTCGGTTAACGGAGCCACACGCATGTTATCAGCAGCCAATATCATCACGACTTCCTCGGCTTCGAAAAAAGCTTTTAAAAAAGGTGTATGTCCGTTGTAAGTAAACTCTTCGCTTTGTATATTTTTCTTATGAATGGGCGCCGTTACCAAGCCCTGAATATGCCCGTCTTTCAAAGCTTGCGAAGCTTGCTTTAATGACTGCCAGGCGTACTTGCCACCCGTTTCAGTAAGCTTGCCGGGCTCTATCTGCACATCTTCTTCCCAAGTTGGCATCAGGCTGATTTGCTTCTGAGGCAGCTTGGTGAAATCTTTTATGATCTGAAAATTAATGTTTGCCTCCGGTAATAATTTTTTGTAAAACAAAAGGCTTTTCTGGCTGGCAAAAATGACGGGTGAGCACATGTCTAAGATGTGCGTATCGCTTAAAGCTTTGATGATAATTTCAAGACCAATTCCATTGATGTCGCCACTTGAAAAACCAATAATTGGTTTCTGCAACTCTGCACTCATAGTTCAAAATAATTAAGAACCAAAGATAGGGAATGAGGGTTCACGCGACATAGCACTGAAAAAACAAACGGTTATATTTATAGAAACGGAAACGATATGGAGATAGAAGTGTTGCGCAAACAGACTTAAAGAAAAAATATTAAAAGTACATGTTGAAACAAGGCAAACCGATCCTCGTCGTTAGTTCCTTTACCTTCGCCATATGACGTTAGCAGAGCGCGATAAGCAAGCCATCTGGCATCCGTTTACTCCGCAAAAAAATATGCCTCCTCCGCTTGCCATCACACATGGCAAAGGCTCACTTCTCTTCGATGAAAACAACAAGGCTTATATAGATGCCATCAGCAGTTGGTGGGTTACCCTTCATGGTCATGCGCATCCTTACATCGCTGAAAAGCTGTACCAGCAAGCCTTGCAGCTAGAGCAGGTTATCTTCGCTGGCTTCACGCATCAGCCTGCGGTAGAATTGGCGGAGCGGCTATTAGAAGTATTGCCCGGTAATTTTTCCAAAATATTTTATAGTGATAATGGCTCAACGTCAACCGAAGTGGCATTGAAAATGGCGATACAATATTGGTGGAATGAAAGTAAAAATTCAGAAGTAAAAATTAGTAAAACAAAGATTCTTGCGTTCAACAATTCCTATCATGGCGATACATTCGGTGCAATGAGCGTAAGCGACAGAAGCGTGTTTACAATGGCGTTTCACGACTTACTGTTTGACGTAATTTTTATTGATACGCCGGATGAAAACAGCATTGAGACAACGAAGAAAACGATAGCGGCAGCGGCTGATGAAATAGCTGCTTTTATCTATGAGCCCTTAGTGCAAGGCGCTGGTGGCATAAAGATGTATGATGCGTTCTGGATGAATGAATTGTTGCAGTTTGTTCAGCTAAACAACATCATCTGTATTGCTGATGAAGTAATGACCGGGTTTGGCAGAACCGGGAAAATGTTTGCTTCGGAATACATGCCCTGCAAGCCGGATATTATTTGTTTAAGTAAAGGCTTAACCGGCGGCACGATGGCGCTTGGCGTTACGGCTTGTTCGCAAAAAATTTATGAAGCTTATGTGAATGATGATAAGCTGAAAACTTTTTTTCACGGGCATTCCTTTACCGCGAATCCATTGGCTTGCACTGCGGCATTGGCAAGTTTGGATCTATGGTTTCAGAATCATTGCATTGAAAAAATATCATGGATAGAAAAGCAAAACATTTCGTTTGTTCAGCGATTGCAAGGTAAAAATAACGTCAAAAATGTTCGGGTATTCGGAACCATCGCTGCCTTTGAAATCAGCGAAGGAAAAGATGAATATCTAAACAACATCAGCAATGCAATAACAACGAAATGCCTGGAGCAAGGTGTTTATATCCGGCCACTTGGCAATACCGTTTATATCATGCCACCTTATTGCATTACAGAAGAAGAATTGAGCAAAGTATATGAGGTGATGAGTGAATTGGTTAACTAATTTTTGTTTCCTTCTGTCAGTGCTTTTAGTTTGTCTAAACTATGCTCCATAAAGGGTCCCAGCACTTTGTCGTTTGCAAGAGCAGGTAGCCGTTCCCATGGATACCAGCTTAACTTTTGTTCAAAATACCAGTTGAGATTAGTGGCACTTGTGGCAGTATCAAAAGACAACTCAAACACGCAACGCTGCGCTTTTCCGCGACTGGTTTGCCATAGTGTTTCAATCCTGTCTTTCGTATCTTTTGTAATGCTTACAGATTGCTTGTTAATTGTAGCCATCACGCTTTTACCATTGGCGGTTTGTGAAACAACAACAACAGAAGAATCCAATCCTTCCATCCATTGCTTCCACTGGCTGATGTCGTCAAGATAAGAGTGCAATGAATCCATTGAAGTTTGCAGTGTAATGTTGCGCGTTACTCTCACAGTGGAAGGCAGCAATAACCCCAAAGAAGTAAGAAGAAGGAATAAAATAACAATACTGATAACGCCAAGTTTGATAAACTTCATGCAATACTCTTAAAGCTTAAAGACAGTAGTAAGCCATGAACGAATGAAATAATAGTTATTGTAAAATACTTTCTAAAAACTGCTTTGTATCTGCCTGGATGTCGGCTGAATTTTCTATCGCTTTAATATAAGCGGTGCCAATGATAGCGCCGTTGGCAAACTTGCCTGCAGACTGAAAAGTGGCTTTGTCTTTTATGCCAAAACCAACCAGGATGGGGTTCTTCAGATTCATACTTTGCAGGCGTTGCAAGTAGTTTTCTACCGATGTAAAATCTTTATCGCTGCCAGTGATCGAAGAAGACGAAACCGCGTATAAAAATCCGGTACTTAGTGCATCCAATCTTTGTATCCGCTCTTCCGATGTCTCGGGGGTAATAAGAAAAATAAAATCCAACCCATAACGCTTAATAATATCACCATACATGGTTTGATATTCATACTCAGGAAGGTCAGGAAGTATCAAGCCATCGACAGGAAGCTCAGCCGCTTGTTTGCAAAACTTTTCAAATCCATATTGCAGAACAGGATTCATGTAACCCATTAAAATTACGGGTAGCTTAATGGCAGTTTCGACATTTGTTGTATTTCTAAAATCTTTCAGCTGTGCAAATAGCGTTTCGATCGTCATGCCATTCTGCAAAGCAATACCATTGCTGTGTTGAATGGTGGGTCCATCGGCTAAGGGATCGCTGTAAGGCATACCCAATTCTATAATATCAGCGCCATTGTTTTGCAGTGCCAGCATGACTTCCAGCGTGCTATTCAAATGCGGAAAACCCGCCGTGCAGTACACATTAAGCAGGTTGCGATTTTTTTGTGCAAACAAATTTTTAATAAGACTCATCAGCAATTAACTATTAAAATTTTATAAACAGCTATACTCTTCCATTACTTTCATGTATGTGCTTAAATCTTTATCGCCACGTCCACTCAGGCACATTACCACTACATCTTTTGGGCTTAGTTTTAATTGATCTAATGAACACAACGCATGGGCACTTTCCAGTGCGGGAATAATGCCTTCGAGCTTTGCCAATTGAAAGCCCGCCGCTAAAGATTCCTTATCTGTTGCGCTTAGAAAAGTACCGCGACCACTGGTGTATAAATGTGCATGCATCGGTCCGATACCGGGATAATCTAAGCCAGCCGAAATGCTATGTGGCTCTACCACTTGCCCGTCTGCCGTTTGCATCACTAAGCTTTTACTGCCGTGTAAAACACCCGGCTTACCAAGCTGTGTAGTAGCTGCACTCATGCCGCTACTGATGCCGCAACCGGCGGCTTCTACAGCAATAATTTTTACGCTGTCTTCATCTAAAAAATGGTAATAGGCACCGGCTGCATTGCTTCCACCGCCAACACAGGCAATGACATGCGTGGGTAACTCTTTACCCGTATGCTCTTTCAACTGCCAGCGTATCTCTTCGCTGATAACACTTTGAAAGCGCGCCACCATATCAGGATAAGGGTGCGGACCAACGACGCTGCCAATCACGTAATGCGTTTCCAGCGGATCGTTAATCCAGGCTCTGATAGCTTCATTGGTTGCATCTTTCAACGTCTTACTGCCGCTCGTAGCAGGAACAACTGTTGCGCCGAGCATCTTCATCCTGGCAACATTCGGGGCTTGCCGTTCAATATCCACTTCGCCCATGTAAACGGTGCATTCGATGCCTTTTAACGCACATACTGTTGCCGTTGCTACACCATGCTGACCCGCACCCGTTTCGGCGATGATGCGCTTCTTACCAAGCCGCTGTGCCAGCAACACTTGCCCGATGGCATTATTGATTTTATGCGCGCCGGTATGGTTAAGGTCTTCTCGTTTTAAGTAAACGGTCGTGTTGTATTTTTTGCTTAACCGTTCCGCTAAAAATAGGGGCGTGGGTCTGCCCACATAGTCTTTCAGCAATGCCTGAAACTCTTGCTGGAAGCCGGTTTCATACATAATTTCTATGTAGCGATTCTTTAGTTCTTCCACGTTGCGGTGCAGCATTTCGGGGATGTAGGCACCACCAAAATCGCCGTAGTAACCAAAGATATTAGGCTGCTTATACGTGCCTTTATTGTTGAATGAGGTGATGTTAATCATCGTAATTTTTCTTTTCTAAAATTGAAACAATAAGATTGGTTCAATTCTTTTCCATCAAAGTATTAATTCCAGAAATTTTAAATCCAGCCACCGGTTAAACTTATAACCCACTTCTTTAAAATGCGCCACTTCTACAAAACCGAATTGTTTATGCAAGGTAAGGCTCACTTCGTTGGTAGCATCTATACCAGCAACAATAGTGTGCATACCTAAGCGTTTTGCAGCCTCAATCAATGGCTGCATGAGCAACTTGCCGATGCCTTTTCCGCGACAGTCGCTCTTTACATACACCGAGTTTTCGACGGTGTATTGATAAGCCTGCCAGTCACGAAAAGGGCCAATGGAACTGAAGCCAACTATGACGTTGTCTGCTACTGCTACAAACACCGGGAAGCCTTGCTGCTGCTTAGTTTGAAACCATTCGTTGCGCATCTCCAACGTATGTGGATCGTAGTTGTAGACAGCCGTGGTATGAAGAATAACATGATTATAGATGGACAATATTTGCGGCACATCTTCTATTCTGGCTGCGCGGATGGCGATGGCTTTGTTATCGGATGGAGAGCTTATCTGAATCATAACATTCCTTCAATTTATTTACTTCAAAAGCTGGCTGCGCAGATAGCCCGAATAGCGGGCAAGGCGTACAAGTGAGTGACACAACGATGACCAACCGGAGTTACAACTGCTCGTCTCATAACCCTGTATTTGTATTTCTTTACAACCGGCAACAGTTTCATTTCTGGCTGCCGGCTTTTACATCGTTAATAAATGTTCTTACTTTCTCTATATCCTTAATGCCAGGCGCTACTTCAAACTTGCTGTTGATGTCGAGCGCGAACAGATCTTTTGCCACTGGCTGCTGTTGAAATATCTGTATTGCTTCCACATCTTCCGACTCGATGCCACCGCTTAAAAAGAAAGGCTTTCTGATGTTTGCTTCCTTTAATATTTGCCAGTCAAACTTCTTGCCTGTGCCGCCAAAACCAGCGCCTTCAGTGTCGAACATAAACATATCTGCCGCATCGTGATAGTCTTTAATCTTCCACGGAATATTGTCGCCTGTGCTTATGCGGAAGGCTTTGATAACCGTAATGTACTGAGAGATTTTTTCGCAGTAGCGCGGCGATTCGTTGCCATGAAGCTGCACCAGGTACAAGCCGCAATCATCAATGGTGCGTAGCACATCATCTATTTCGGCATTTACAAAAACGCCTACTTTGTTTATGCTGCGCAGCTTCTTAATTTCATTGGCAGGCATGTGCTTAAACACATACCGGGTAGAAGGTGGGTAAAAGATAAAGCCCGCAAAGTCGGCGCCAGCCTCGCCCGCCTGCTGTGCCTGAACTGCCTTGGTGATGCCGCATACTTTTACTCTCATGTTGATCGTGCTTTCAACGCTGTTACAAACTGAATAAAAGCAACCGAAGGATCGGCATGTTTCATGAAATTTTCACCGATGAGAAACCCTTTGAAACCCGCGCTGCGTAAAGATAAGATAGACTCGATAGTGCTGATGCCGCTTTCGGCGACTGCTGGTTTTTCGCTGGGTAATTTTTGAATTAAATTAAGCGAAGTATGGATGTCAACTTGAAACGTTTTTAAGTCGCGGTTATTAACTCCAACCATTGTTACTTCATCACAAAGATGGTTAAGCTCTTTTTCGTTATGCACTTCCAGCAGTACTTCTAATGATAACTCCTGCGCCTTTTGCGCAAGCTGCTTTACTTCAGTTTTCGATAAGCAGGCGGCGATCAGTAAAATCACATCAGCACCTATGGCTTTCGCTTCGTACAACTGGTATTCATCTATGATAAAATCTTTGCGTAGCAGGGGAACAGAAACCGTTTTTCTTGCGGCTATCAAATCATCACTGTTCCCACCAAAATAAGGTTCATCTGTTAGTACCGAGATGCCCGCTGCATATTGTGCATAAGTAGCTGTAATGCGCGCTACATCTGCATTTGCGTTGATAATACCCTTGGACGGCGACCTGCGTTTAAACTCTGCAATAATGCCAGTTGAACCTTCTGCAAGCAATGACTGTTTCAGCGATTTTCTGGCTTGTCCAAACAATGGCATTTGCTCATACGAAGCCACCGGAACCGCGCTTTTTTTCAACGCCACTTCTTTTCTTTTATCTGCTATTATCTGGTCGAGTATATTCATTGTCTGATGGATAAAAAATGCCTACGGCTTTTTTCTTTGGTAATGGGCGATAGGAATGCTTGTTGATCGCCTGTTGCGACGCTCCGTTCAAGGTTCTGAAATCAATTGGACTTTACAAAAGCGATGGCTGCTATAATACATTGTCTCAGGCGCTTATTTCATCGATTGCTCGATAAAAAAACTACAGCGCAGAGACAATTCCAGCATGTTTGTCTTTACACTTTCTCCGTTCGCATCTGCGGAAACAAGAGCACATCCTGTATACTTGGCTGGTTAGTCATCATCATCACCAGCCGGTCTATACCAATGCCGATACCACTGGTCGGCGGCATGCCATATTCTAGTGCGCGCAAAAAATCATGATCAATATACATCGCTTCCTCATCGCCGCGTTCCAGCAGTTTCGCCTGCTCTTCAAAGCGCGCGCGCTGGTCTATCGGGTCGTTCAGTTCGCTATAAGCATTGGCTATTTCTTTCCCGTTCACCATCAGCTCGAAACGCTCTACCAGACCGGGTTTGCTGCGATGCTTCTTTGTAAGCGGGCTCATCTCTACCGGGTAATCAATGATAAAAGTGGGCTGCACATATTTCGCTTCTGATGTCTCGCTGAAGATCTCATCAATCAGCTTGCCTTTGCCCATGCTTGCATCTGTTTGTATGTGCAGTTGCCTGCACGTAGCCAGCAATTGTTCTTCATTCATTTCACTAATGTCAATGCCGGTATTTTCTTTCACCGCATCGAAAATGGTAATGCGTTTAAACGGCGCTTTAAAAGAAATAGTCGTTTCTCCAAGCGTTACATCAGTAGTGCCGTGAAGCGCAATGGCAATGCGCTCCATCAGTTGCTCAGTCGTCTCCATCATCCAGAAATAATCTTTATAAGCCGTGTACCATTCCAATACGGTAAACTCTGGATTGTGGGTTCTGTCCATACCTTCATTCCGAAAATTTCGGCTAAACTCATACACCCAATCAAAGCCGCCAACAATCAATCTTTTTAAATAAAGCTCATTTGCAATGCGCAAATAAAACGGCACATCCAGTGCATTGTGATGGGTGATAAATGGTCGGGCTATGGCACCGCCGGGAATGCTTTGCAGTACCGGCGTATCTACTTCTATCGCGCCCTGTTCATTCAAAAATTCGCGGATAGTGTTTACCAGTTTGGTGCGTTGCAAAAACACCGTTTTTACATCCGGGTTAATAATTAAATCGGCATAGCGCTGACGGTATTTGAATTCAGGGTCGGTAACGGCATCGTACACATTACCCTGCTCGTCGCGTTTCACTACCGGCAAGGGTTTCAGCGATTTTGCCAGCAGCGTTATGGTTTGTGCATGTACCGAAGTTTCACCGGTTCTTGTAATAAATACAAAGCCCGAAGCGCCGATAATATCGCCCAAGTCGGCGCCTTTTACTACGGCATCAAACACCGTTTTGTCTTCGCCCGGCGCAATGTCATCACGCTTAATATACAGCTGTATAATGCCTTTGCTGTCTTGTATTTTTATAAAAAAAACCTTGCCTTTGTCGTTGATGCTCATAATGCGGCCGGCAACGGTAACCTGTGCAAACTGGTCTTTGTTTTCTTCGGTGTACGCTGCCTTTATATCAGCCGAATAGTGCGATACGGGAAAAGAAGCCGCCGGGTAGGCATCAATACCTTTGGTTTCGAGGTCTTTCAGCTTTTCTCTGCGTATAATTTCCTGCTCGGATAGTTGTTGACTCATAACTTATCAATAAAAGTGGGCAAAGATAACCGCGCCGTGTGGCAGTTTGAAATTGTATTTGTTTTCCATCGCCCCATATTTTGGTTTGCGCGTGGCAAACCTGTACACCGAATGATGTATTACCTGCAATAACTCTTCTTCCACTCATAAAAACAGTTATTATGCACATAATAACTGTTTTTATAACTATAACAACTGTTCATCCAGCTATAATAATCGTTTTTCCAGAGATAAGAACTGCTTTTCCAAGGATAAGA
>CAZZZH010000012.1:11529-34365 GCA_964658445.1 Ilyomonas sp. | reverse complement strand
AAGAAGAGAGGGCGCAGAAAGGGAAAGGGAGGGCGGGATGAGTAAAAGGTGACGACAGGGAGAACCCGGGTGGAGGTGCGGTGGACGATTGTACTGCTTGTTTGGCTCTGCCGCGATGGAGGCGCGCAATGGGTGGCGGAACCGGAGGGAGGGAAACCTACACGCGCTGCGGCACCGCTTTGCCACCTACCTGCCGGATAAAGGAATGGATGTGGTGTTGATTCTGACATTGCCGGGTGACACTGGTATTACTCCTACGCTCCGGTATCTGCCTGTAACGAATAAAGACCTGGTGCAGATTGTTAGCCCGTTGGATGATATTGATGGATTGCTGAACGATAAAAGTTGTGTTTATGAACAGGCACAATACCCTATACGAAATGCGGCTAGGTGAGATAACGCATTGGTTAGTAGGAGAAAATTTTTTTTGTGTAAAAATGGAATGTAGTAAAACTGTTCGTATATATTTGAGTTGGCTGCTATTGAAATCAACATTTCCAATTTTCATGGTAGACCTTACATGAGTAAACTGAATAGAATAGAGGATAAATACAATTTTTATCTTCCTATGGTTTATAGGGACTTTTATGACTTATGTTCTTTGTCTGTTCCTTCAAATCTGGTTGGGACAGACTTGCTCAATGGCTATTCTTATTCCCACTTTTCTGAAGGAGCAGCCAGATTATTGGAAGATGATGAAGTAAATAATTTTCTTCAAGCAGATGACTTTGTTTTTATGATGCATAAAGGATATATGTTTTGGTACTTTAAAGCGAATGGTGACCCTGACCCCATTGTATATGGTTATTATGAAGGCAAACTAAAACCAGACAACAATGGACACTTCTCTACTTTCATCAAAGACTTCATTTCGTAAGCTTGACAAGAGAGTAAACAGCGTACAACATATGCTTGCTGCCATAGCGGCTGACGGAAGCCATTCAACACCATCTCTCTTATCATCTTTCTCTTTACATTTGAGCTGACAGTTCGCTAAGCCCGCTACGGACAGCAAGCAGCGAGCCGTTAGCTGCAACCTTATCGAGCACTTATTTTTTGACAATTGTTTTTTAATATGCTTTCAAACTCATTCTTTTTTGCAACAAAAGTCTGGTTGACGAGTGTTATTTTATCACCACTTGTATTTTTTACCTTTTACTTTCATAACGACTTAAATTTGTCAGTACTTGCCTTTTATACACCCAGTGCCATTGTGAGTGGCCTTCTGTTTTCACTGCCATGCTGGATAATATCAATTTTCGTCATATGGTTTATAAACACACGAGTTCAATCATTACCAAAAAAGAAAATGCTCATAATACTTACAGGCATAGTCTTGACAAATGGATTATTTTATTTGCTGTTTAAGCTTTTTAATGATGAGCTTTTTAGTCTTTATCTCGCAACACCATATAACCTGACAATTATTTTAGGAGTGATTTTTTACAAATTGAGGTCAGATTTAACAAGCTAATGGCTGCACACAACATGAGGTTTTCTGCTGTGCTGGCTGACATTTCTCACCTCATCATTTGTAATTCTATTTATCTTTAGTAAGTTATTCGGCTGACGAGCTTTGAATGCCAGCACAGCAGAAAGCCCGAGCCGTTAGCGGCAACTTTTATGAAACCTATTACTATTTTAATTTTTGTATTACTAACCAATTGTGTTATTCATGGACAAATTGTTCAGAGCGACACATTTTTGTCTGTAATAAATTCAGTAAAAGTGTATCCTCATAACAAAAACTTTTTGCAGGCATCGGAAGGTGCAGCAAAAAGTATAAACGCATTGTTAGGCGACACATTCTTTCAGAACCACATAAAAATTAATTTTAGACAAACCAAAAAAGAGAACTTTCAAGTGTATGCTGGTGAATCTGGTAATGCTAAGTTTTTAGAAAGCCACGTTTACTACAATATACATTATTACGTAGTTGATAAAAGTGACACGTTAAGTTATTTTGATTTACTTGTTGACAGTAGTGGCAAACCAACACAATTTGACAAAGACTATTCGTTTTCAAGTCCCACAAAGCTTATTCTAAGTTTCAGAAACCTGTTTCCCAATAAGTTTAAAGTTGGCTTTGCAAAAGCAACTGCAGTAGTGAAACAGAAAGGTTTTTATAACAAGCCATTTCTTAATTATCAAAATATCGACGACAAAGAAGGACTTTATTGGCGAATATCCAACAAGCTTACTAATGGAAAGCGCAGAGTGTTTGACATTAATGCTGACACTGGAGAAACAAGTGAATTCTATTTACCTACTATGGAAGAATAAAGTATGCCGCTAACAGTTGCTTGCTGCCATAGCGGCTGAAGGAAGCCACTCAACATCATTTGTCTTTTCGACTTTATTTCTACATTTGAGCTTATGGTTCGTTACCTCCGCTACGTTCAGAAAGCAGCAAGCCGTTGGCTGAAATTTTAAAGTGACACAATCAGACAAAATAATTACCGCAGCAAGACGCTACTGTTTGGACTTATTTCAAAATGGACTAAGTACGCAACAACGGATTGCAACAGGACTTTTACAGGGAGTTGAATTTTTGGTTGGTAGAGAGTTTTCAAATTCCGACAATCTAAAAGAAGAATTAAAGCAGCTTGCATTAGAAAGTCTGAAAGAAACAACGAGCGGCTACTCTAAAGAAGGACACTTGAAAAAGATTGAGCTGGAAAAACAAAACTTTCTGGAGTTCATTGACAAACTTGACATTTCCAAACTCAACAACATAGAACCACTTCCCTATAGGCGGAGACTTTCTGAAAGTGAAGTTATCCAAGTGAGGCAAAGTCTGAAAAGCAAATGGAGCTTTGACGGCTGGACTTCTCCGAACTATTATTGGGAACCATTGGCAGAAGTAAGTCCGAAACCCATATTTTTCTTCAACACAGAAGTGCTTAGTGACAAAGATTTTGAAAGTATCGGTAAACTTCTGTGGAAACTTACTGGTGACACAATCTATGAGATGACAGAGGACAAGATTGACTATGAAATTGACCCAAGGGAAATAGATAAATACATAATTGAAGCGGCTTATACTGACAAGTTAAACAAGTGGATAATCTATTTATCTCATGAAGGAACCACCGCATTTGGTGGAGATGAACTAATGAAAGAGGTGGACGCTCTATTTGTTGACAAAAACGAACTCAAAGACAAGTGGTAGAAAAACATCTGCCAACATCGGTTTTGTGCAATAGCGGCTTGAAGTTCTTAATCCAGGCGTTTGAATAAATATTTTACTTTAGTAATCTTTTCGGCTGACAGTACGCTATTACCGCTACTGCACAAAGCAGTAAGCCGTTATGCTCTATCTTAGACCTACTAACATGAAACTAAACGACTTTAAGAAATCTATATTCATTGCTTGGACAATTGTATTTGGACTGCTACTTATTCCATGTTTGATTGCAGCCGCAGCAGAGGATGAAGGTACATTAGGGACAAGCTTATTCTGGGTGACACTTGCCGACTTATTTTACTTTTTTCGTTTTCCGACACATACTTTATTTTGGTTTGTCTTTTCATTGCATCCTGTTTTGTGGTTGAGTGGACTTGTTATTAATTGTATGTTTTATGGACTTATTGTAGAAAGGATTTTCTTTTTATCCAGACTTAAACGTCATAAAAGAGAAGCAAATCATCAGGACACATTAATAGAACCATTATAGTACTTGGACAAAGCTTTAGGTCAACTTCCATTTATCTAACATATAAAAGACAGCGCATAACAAATGCTTGCTGCCATAGCGGCTGACGTAAGCCAGTTGGCAGTAGGAATTCTATGAAACGGTATATCTTTATCCAAGCTAATGCAGCTATGAAGTCCGCTGCGTTCAGCAAGCAGCGAGCCGTTGGCTGTAAGCTTAAATCGACCTCTTTCTTAATGAAACGACTAATTGTAATCCTTGTAATTTTTTTAAAATTCAGTTGTGTTTTTGGACAAAGCGATTCTTCTTTATTCTTAAATTCTGACTCTAAATATTACGACTCGACAGACTTTTCAAAAGTTGATTCATTGAAGGCTTGGTTTTATGTACTTCTTGACAAAAATTTGAGCTACAAAGATTCTATTCAACCAATCGGACAATTAATTTTTCAGAAGGATAAAACAATTAAAGGCTGGACCCCAAACTTTACTTTTCAAATATTTAATATAAAAGACTCTTCCTATTGCTTTAAAAAGTCTGAATTAGTTAGAACTCTATCAAGTTGCATTCCTCCTAACGTTGCCGGTGACATTATAATATTTAACCAGTTTATATTTTTAAATACCAATGTTTGTTTGCAATGCAAAAATTTTGACGATGGACTTGACTATTGCAGACCGCTAATAAACAAAGTCTTTTCTGCTGTTGACAAAGCAAAAGTGACCACACTTGAAGAGCTTGTAAAACAGTTTCCAATTAAAGGACAAATTATGAAGTTGCCATTTTAAAAGCCTACAGCCAACAGTTGCATTTGTAAAAGCATGGCTGACATAGTGCAATTGTGCAGCAGTAATTCTTATCATCTTTTGTTATCGGCAGACAATTCGTTATTGACCATTTGTATTTATCTTCAACTTTAGTTTTTCAATTAAGCATTTGTACCAGGCTGACTAATTGCTATTGCCATGCCTTCACAAATGCTTTAACGTTAGCTACGATTACACCATGACAATGCAAGAGATTTTACGAGACATTACAGATGATTTCTTTTTACACAGCACTTCTTCTGACATCGAGGGATGGATAAAACAAAGATTACTTGATAGCAGTGCTGTTGAAAATAAACGTCTGGCTTATGAACCGGCAAGTGAACCGGAAATTGTGGCAAAGGAAAAAGACTTGGGTATAACACTGCCACCTTCCTACAGGAATTTTCTGCTGACATCGAATGGATTTAAGTGTGTCTCGCCTTTTCTTGACAATCTTTTTTCAGTAGAACAAGTGAACTGGGCAAAGAAAACAGAAGAACAATGGTGGCTGGATATGTGTATCGATTATCAATCTGATGTTTCTGATGAAGAGTATTTTGATTACAATGATGAGCAGGATACTGCACTGTGCAGGGAAGAATATATCCCGCAAAGCCTGAAGGTATCGGAGTGGTATGATGGTATGTGTATCTTTTTAAATCCGGTTATAAAGCATGGCGAAGAATGGGAAGTGCTGGAATATGCCACGTGGCATCCGGGAATACAGCGTTACAGATCATTTGAAGAGTTCCTGATAAAGACACATGAAATGAACACAAGATTGCTTATACACAGGCAGACGAAGAACCGCAGCTAACACATGCTTGCTGCCATAGCGGCTGACCCAAGCCATTCAACTTCTCTTTTCATCTTTATCTCTATATTTGAGCTGACGGTTCTTTGTAATCCGCTACGTTCAGTAAGTAGCGAACCGTTAGCTACTATTTTAATGCGACACCTCTTGCTAATATTTTTGACAATTGTTTGTACATCTTGTTTTGCGCAACAGGTGACATTACCCGTTGCCAACTGGAAAACTTTTTTAATTCCAACTAATGAAGACACTTTATATAAATATAATTCTGCCCCAAATGACTGGACAGTTTTTTTAAAAGACAATAATGTTTATGCTACAAACAATCGTCAGAAAGTTAGTGATACGTTGCCTTTCAAAATTTCAGTGACTCAGAAGGATTATTATCAAATAGGCGGAAGAAAATCTGTTCTGAAAGTTGACGATGGTTATTTAGTGGGTTTTTACCGTGGCGAATGGGGAGGAAACCTGTATTGGTTTTCTAACGATGGAAAAAGTAGGTATGAAATTTCTGGTCATGAGATTGTTCAATTCATAAAGCGCAACGATAAAATATATGCGATTGAGGGACTTGCGCATATGAATGTTTCAAGAGGTAGTATAATTGAAATTAAAAAGGCTAACAATAAATGGATTGCTTCTGACTACATTAAATTGCCATCAGCACCAGACGGAATTGATTTAGACAACAAAAATAATTTCATTGTTATAACTTCAGAAAGCTTGCTTTCAGTTGACACAACTTCAAAGCTTAATACATTAATAGCAAAAGGCTTTTGGGATTCTTATTTGTATCCTACTTCAATTGTTCTTAAAAATGATACTGCTTATGTTGGAATGCGTAAAGGTGTTTTCAAGTTTGACTTGACAACACATACACAGGAATGGCTTTTGAATAACTAAATAAAGTATGCAGCTAACATATGCTTGCCGCCATAGCGGCTGACCCAAGCCATTCAGCAGCATCTCTCTTTTTCATCTTTCTCTCTATATTTGAGCTGACAGTTCGCTCTCTCCGCTACGTTCAGCAATCAGCGAGCCGTCAGCTGCAACATTTATATAAACCTATTTGCTTATGACAAGACTTATCTTGTTTACTCTGTTTTCTCTTTTTTTCATGGCTTGTAATGACTTGCGTTCGGACAAAGCAGTTACTACAAATCAAAATGACACAAACAACATCAGTAAACATCATACAATTGACACGTCAAAGACATTGATAAATAACTATGACAAGGCTGATTCTGTAGATAAAGCAAATTCAGAAGCCATTATCGTTGATGAAGACAATGTTCAAAAAGCTATTGTTTCAAAAAGCGACAGTTCTATTTCATTGACATCAAACATTAGACTTGACCATCGCATATTCGGTTATGACAAACCGGACACAAGCTCTAAAAAAATCATTTTGCTATCCGTTTTCACAGACGACGTAGAAGGAAATCCATTTCACTGTACGTATGGATCTTTTTATCAGACAAGCGATATGAATGATATGGAATTAAAATATGCCTCAAAAGAAGGACAATTTATTAAAGCTACTCTTCTTAAAATTGGCATTCCGGTGGCGACAGTTTACATTAACAGAAAATGGATAGAATTTGAATAGCAGGTATGACTACCACCGCAGCCAACAAAAGGTTTTCTGCTATGCTGGCTGGCAGTACGCACTTGAACATTTGTAATTCTATTTATCTTTAGTAAGAAATTCGGCTGACGGATAAAAATGCCAGCACAGCGGAAAGCCGGAGCTGTTGGTGGCAATTTTTTTTATAAAAAGCTTAAACGAACTGACCCTAATTGACGGTTACCTAAAATTAATGACATGGGTAAATTCAGCAACTCAATAACAACTGCCTATAAGGAATTTATAAAAGATCAGCATATTTTTTTTGTTGCAACAGCTCCACTTAGTGGTGACGGACGGGTGAATCTATCTCCAAAGGGTTTAGACTGCTTTCGTGTGCTTGACGATAACAGGGTTGCCTATATGGATTTAATAAGCAGCGGCAATGAAACATCGGCACATACGCTCGAAAACGGACGGATCACATTTATGTTTTGTTCTTTTTCAGACAAACCTAATATTCTAAGACTATACGGTAAAGGATTCACCGTATTGCCCGGCTCTGACTCGTGGGACTTATATTCAAAGGATTTTATAATTTATCCCAGTACAAGGCAAATCATTGTTGCTGACATTGATTTGGTTCAAACTTCCTGTGGTTTTGGTGTTCCGCTGTTTACTTATACCGGCGAACGCGATATTCATTTTGAATGGGCGGAGAAAAAGGGAGCCGAAGGACTTATTGAGTACATGAAAGAAAAGAATTTGAAAAGTCTCGATTCTCTGCCAACTAACCTAGGTTTACAGTTTTCGTTATAAACTGCCACCAACAGTGTGTTTATAAAATTGTGGCCGGACGTTGGCGGCAATTAAAACGAACTGCCTAATATTGACACAACAAAAAAATAATGAAGTTTAAACTGCTACTTTTTACTTTTATTTTCCATCAAGTTATTCTTGAAGCACAGCCTATAAAGCGTATTAATGGTTCTGCCATTAGTGAAGACAGTTTGACAAGGCGAGTTCAACAATTAATGCAGTTAGCCAATGTATCGGGCATCGCTATTTCTATATTCAACAATAATCAACCTGTTTACAGTAAAACATTTGGACTTGCCGATGTACAAAACAAAATTCCGTTAACGGAAAATTCTGAGATGTATGCTTGTTCATTTGCAAAAACTGTTTTTGCTTATGTTGTTATGCAATTGGTTCAGGAAAAAGTAATTGATCTCGATAAACCGTTGGTGGACTATCTGCCAAAAGATTTGACAGATTATACCATACCAGGATGGCGAAGAGGCTACCAGGATTTAAAAGGCGATAACCGGTATAAGAACATTACAGCCCGCATGTGCCTTACTCATACAACAGGTTTTCCAAACTGGCGCTGGTTTGAGGAAGACAAAAAGTTGAAATTTAAATTTAGCCCCGGAACCCGGTATAGCTATTCGGGCGAAGGGCTTTATTTATTGCAGTTTGTTATTGAACAAATAACAGGTAAAGACTATGAAACGATTTGCCGGGAGCGGGTTTTTGACCCTTTGGGAATGAAAGGAACCAGTATGATTTGGCAAAAGAGTTTTGAATCGAATCTTTGCTACGGACATAATGCCCAAGGGCAACCTTATGAATTGATGAAATGGAAGGAAGCAAGTTGTGCCGGCTCTATGACCACCACTCCTAAAGATTTTACCACCTTTTTTGCAGCCTTTATCAATCACAAAAATCTAACTGACAAAAGCTTTACCGCTATGACGAGCACGCAGGTTCGTATAAAATCGAAGGCGCAGTTCGGTCCATTGGCAACGGTTGACAGCACAGACAACGACAATATCGAGCTTGGCTATGGTTTAGGTGTTGGTGTTTTTCATACACTTTACGGCAGAGCCTTTTTTAAAGAAGGACATGATGATGGTTGGGGACACTATTCCATTTGCTACCCGGATAAAAAAATTGCAATCGTAATTATGACTAACAATGACAATGGAGAAAGTATTTTTAAAGAATTACTTGACTATGCCATTGGAGATATTTATACACCCTGGCAATGGGAAAATTATATTCCGTATGACAAAAAGAATTAACGGCAGCTAACAAAAGCATTTGCAATAGCAGGGCGCGACTAAACATAACATCAACAGTAGTCATAATACCCATGTTTTCTCTATCGTTCAGCATCCACACCGACCGAAATGAGGCTTTTCTCTTTTATTCCGCAGCATGAACTTGTTTCATGAATAACAAAGATGGACAGAAGTAAACTTGTGCTACTTCAATACCGATACTACATTCTCCGGCACTTTATACAATGCGGCACCGCCCATTAATCCGGCGCCGGCGGCAACAAGAACAACCATCTTTCCCGGCTGCAATTTACCATTCTCAAAAGCCTGGTGTAAGGTAAGCGGTACAGTGCCTGCAATGCAATTGCCGGCTCTGTTAATAGACACTTCCATTTTATCGGTAGGTAAACCTAATAGGGCGGCTGTTTTTTTCATGATAAAAAGATTCGCCTGGTGCGGAATGAAGACATCAATATCATCAACAGAAATATTATTACGGCTGCAAATTTCGAAGGTCATGTCTGCCATCTTATGCGCTGCCCAGCCCGCAAATTTCTTTCCTTCAATGGTTAGTAAAGTGCCGTGCAAATCATCATCAAGAGTTTGGTGCGAAGCCGGCATAGCGCTGCCGCCCGCAGGCACATAGAGTTGTTGAAAGCCAGAACCATCTGCCCACAACCGGATGTCTACAAAACCTTCGTTTTCATTGCCGGCGGTAAGCACCACGGCGCCTGCGCCATCACTAAACATCGGGATAAAAACATCGTCGCCTTTTCTGAGTTGCCGCGACTTTGTATCGGCACCAATTACCAACACGTATTGCATACCCGTTGCTATTAACCTTATGCCCTGATCAAGCGCGTATAAGAAGCCGCTGCACGAAGCAGTAACATCAAACACCGGGCAGGTGGCGCCAAGCATTTGCTGCACTAAAATGGAAGCACCCACATTGGTATAATCGGCGGTTTGCGTAGCGAGAATAATCCGGTCGAGTTGCGATGCGGTGATGCTTGCGCTTTTCAATGCCTGCCTACCGGCTTCTGCCGCGAGGTGGCTGGTAGCCATGCTTTTATCTGCCCAATGGCGCTGATGAATGCCGGTAATTTCTTCGTGACGTTGAGGATTGAAATGAGCTAATTGCAGCCGTTCTTTCAGTTGCTCGTTCGTTATGGGCTCGCCTGGCAGGTATGCGCCAAAGCCTATCATTTTTACACCCCATTTTCTACTGTTGTTCATACTTGAATTATTACAAAAATAGCTGCCTTTTGATGAGCAGCTATTGTTTGAAAATGTTATGATGATTACTTATTTCGCCAGCACTTCCAATGCCTTTTTCACCATGGCATCTTCAGGGTTTATCATTTCGTAATAGCCTTCGGTTCTGAACATCTGGCGGGCAAGGTAAGCCGGCATCTTTTGCAATACTTCTTCCTTTGCAGAAGGCGATACATCCGTTAAGGTGATGCTGTCTTTGCTTGCAAAACGAACCAAATCGGGCCAGCTAAAATTGTTTTCAGTGTATTGTTCTTTCAGTTGCTGCGGCGTTTTTATTTCATTCAGTGCCGCTTTATTTTCTATAAAAAAATGATAAATGTAATCGCTAAGCGTGCCTTTGTAAAACATATCGGTAATGGCTTTGGGCTGCGATGAAGTATCGAACGGTACAAAGATGTCGGGCGTAATGCCGCCGCCGCCATACACAATCTTTCCTGATGGCGTTTTAAAGGGTTGCGTGGTTGGCTTCGTAGTATCCCCAACCAATACTTCGCCATTGTGAAAGCGCTGAATCAACTCTTCTTCATAAGCTTCCTTGCCTTTGTTGTAAGGCTTTTGAATGTTGCGCCCAACCGGTGTGTAGTACCGTGCTACTGTTAAGCGCAATGCGCCATTATCGCTTAGGTTGTACTGCTGCTGCACCAATCCTTTGCCAAAGGTGCGCCGCCCGATGATGGTGGCACGATCCCAATCCTGCAGAGCACCGCTTAGGATTTCGCTGGCAGATGCCGACGTTTCATCTACCAATACCACGAGCTTGCCGGTCTCGAACAAGCCTTGCTTTTTACAACGATATTCTTCTTTTGGCTCATTTACGCCTTGTGTATATACAACCAGTTTATTGCCGTCTAAAAATTCGTCGGCAATACTTACTGCCTGCGAAAGAAAGCCGCCACCATTGCCCCGCAAGTCCAGTATCAGCTTTTGCATTCCCTGCTTTTGCAGCTTCTGCAAAGCATCGGTAAATTCATCGTAAGTGGTTTCGCCAAACTTATTAATGCGGATAAAACCCGTTTGCGGAGCAATGATATATGCCACATCTACCGACGGCACAGGGATAGTGCCCCGCGTGATGGTAAAGGGAGACAACCTGCCATTTCGCAGCATGGTGATTTTTACATTGCTGCCGCCTTCGCCACGCAGCAGGCGTCGCACATCCTGCGGCGTAATTTTCCTACCGGTCATGGCAACGCTGTCGTCAATTTTAATCATTTTATCGCCGGCTTGCACACCTGCTTTTTCGCTTGGTCCACCCTGCAATACATTCACCACGTTTACCGTATCATCGAAGATTTGAAACTCTACACCAATGCCTTCAAAATTGCCTTGCAAATCTTCATTCACGGTTTGCAAATCCTGCGGCGGAATGTAAACAGAATGCGGATCGAGGTGTGCCAGCATATCGTTGATCGCTTCTTCTTTCAAGGTATCGGTGCTTACCTTGTCTACATATTTATCCTGTATCAGCTTCAATATTTCGCCCAGTGTAGAAGAGTTGTTGTTATTGATAAAAAATGCTGAAGCGCCCGCTGTGCTCTCCCGTAGCTTATACCCGATTGCCATACCCGCCGTCAGTACGATGGCAAACAAAAGCGGCAACCACACCTGTAATTTTTTACTTCCCATAAATTGTTGTTCTTTGTATGCCGAACCCGCTAAAATGCGAATATCTGTATAGTTTGGATAAAGGTTTTTAAAAATTTCTCTATGGCAGCTATGTTGATTGCTGATAGCGGCGCAACCAAATGCGAATGGTGTTTATTGAACGGCAGCGAACGAAGCGCTATCCTTACAACCGGTATCAATCCTTATTTTTTATCGGGCAAGCAAATTGTGGCTTTATTAAAAAAAGAGTTGCTGCCTTCTTTACCATCGCCGGTTAAGCAGATTTATTTTTATGGAACCGGGTTGGGTAATGAAAATAACAAAAAGACGATACAGAGTGTGCTGGCTTCTCTTTTTCCCAAGGCCACCCTTTCGATTGAAACCGATATTTTAGCCGCTGCAAGAGCCGCGTGCGGCAGTGCAAAAGGTGTTGTATCTATTCTGGGTACGGGCAGCAATTCGTGTTCTTACAACGGAAAAAAAATAGTCAAAAACATTGCAGGCATTGGATATATATTGGGCGATGAAGGCAGCGGCGCTTACCTAGGTAAAAAAGTAGTGCAACACTATCTCTACAATACGTTTGATGAAGACCTGCGTGCGCGCTTCGATGCCATGTTTACCACCACAGCTAAAGAAATTTTGGAAGCCGTATACAGCCAGCCGCTGCCCAACCGTTACCTGGCTTCTTTCACTTTATTCTTAGCGCAGAACCGCGGCCATTATATGGTTGAAAACATCCTGGAAGATGGCCTGAACGATTTCTTTTTTCAGCACCTGTGCAAGTTTACAGAGAGCTGGAAGATGCCGGTACATTTTGTAGGCAGCGTGGCATTTGGCTTTCAGGATGTGCTGAAAGAATTGTGCAAAAGCTACCAGTTTGAATTGGGCAACGTGATAAAAAACCCGATGGACAATCTGATAAAATTTCATCATCCAGACAAACATTAATCATTCTATATTCTATTCATGAAACCATTTGTAAGAAGCACGGAACAACCATCGCCTTACCGGCATTTAGAGAAAATGACGGTGGCCCAGATTGTAGCACACATTAACGAAGAAGATAAAAAAGTAGCAATAGCCGTTGAGAAGGCATTGCCACAAATAACCGCTCTGATAGAAGCCACGGCCGACCGTATGCTGGCGGGTGGCAGGCTCTTTTATGTAGGTGCCGGCGCCAGTGGACGAACCGGTGTGCTGGATGCGAGCGAATGCCCGCCAACATTTGGCGTACCGCAAAGTTTAGTTGTCGGTATTATTGCAGGTGGCAACCTTGCCATCACGCAGGCAGTAGATAAGGCTGAGGATGATGAAAACCAGGCCTGGATTGACTTACAGCAAGAAGGCATTAGCAGTAACGATGTAGTTATTGGCATTGCGGCAAGCGGCACCACACCTTATGTGCTGGGTGCTATAAAAGCCGCTAAAGAAAAAGGACTGGTAACCGGAGGCATCACCTGTAACGCAGGTAGCCCACTTGCCCTTGAAGCGCAATACCCGGTGGAAATAGTGGTAGGTGCCGAGTTTGTAACGGGCAGCACCCGCATGAAAAGTGGTACTGCTCAAAAGATGGTGTTGAACATGATTTCTACCGCCGTCATGATACAACTGGGAAGAGTGGAAGACAACCAAATGGTGAACATGCAGCTTACCAACGATAAGCTGCTAGACCGCGGCACCCGCATGGTGATGCAGCAATTGAGTTTGAGTAATTATGAAGCTGCGAAAGGCTTATTACAAAAATATGGCAGCGTAGCAAAAGCGGTTGGAGCAAGCCGCTAAGTAGAAATTCTTTAGCGGTAAGAACAGAGAAATGATGTTATACCGAAAAAATTAACCCGCAGAATCTTTCGCAATTTTCATTCTTTGTATTGCTTATTTTTTCAACGGATTAAAAGGTTATTAAAATCATTTCCATGTGCCTAATAAAAAATTTGTTGGAAACAAAAATGCTGTAATTTGGCAGTAAATATTCCTCTCTTATGAACAAAAATTTACTCTCCGTTAGCGTGATGTTTGCTGTTTGTGCGGGTTTGCAAACGGCGAAGGCTCAATCTTCAACTGCTTTTGCTATTACCGGCGAAAGCAAGGGCAATGTAAACTGGTCAGTCATCCGCGAGATTGATTTAACCACCGGCGCGCTGGTACGCAACATTTATCTGCCCGCTACGCAAAAACCTGCGCAAATAGACGCCTCCACCGGGAAAGAACTAAGCAACGATGTTGCTGCAAAACCGACTTCTGCGCCCTGCACCTGCCAGGCTTCTCTGGCTGCCGCTACCGCTTATGATGCGAGGCAGCAACGCTTGTACTTTACAACGCTGTTTGGCAACGACCTGCAGTATATAGACATTACTAAAAAAGACTTAAAGATTTATCATGTTACTAACCAAAGCCTGAAAGCGTTTCCTTCACAACCGGGCGAAGCAGACAACATCACTCGTATGGTGTTTGGCTCAGATGGTAATGGTTATGCCATCACAAACAATGGCAATCATTTCATCCGTTTTACGACCGGCAAAAGCGTTACCATTACTGATTTAGGAAGCCTGCAAGACAAAGCCAGCAACGAAATAAGCGTACATGCGCAGGCAGCCAGTTGGGGTGGCGATTTAGTAGCCGACGATGCAGGCAGTTTGTATTTATTTACAGTTGCCGGTCATGTGTTTAAAATTGATACCAAAACATTGGAAGCCGCTTTTGTAGGAACCATTAAGAACCTGCCGACTGCCTTTAGCGTGAATGCGGCTGCCGTTGATAAAAGCGGAAAAGTAACGATAGCCAGCTCGATAGATATGGGTAACTATTTTAGTGTAGACATGAAAACGCTGGAAGCCACACCCATTGAGGCTTCTGACAATTTTTATAACGCGTCGGATTTTGCCAACAGCAATCTGCTGGTAACCGATAAAACAGTTGCTAAACCTATTGCTGCCGTCACCAACACAAGCAATGAAGCAGTAAGCGTTTATCCCAATCCGGTGAAGAATAAAATGGTGAATTTGTATTTTAATGGCTCGTTGCAGGGTAAGCATGTGATAGAAGTAGTAGATGTAAGCGGTAAAAGATTGGCAGCAAAAACAGTTGATCTTGTTGCAAACAGCAGCTCGCAAAAGATACAGATTCCGGCATCTGCAACTGCAGGCATGTATGTAGTGCACGTGCTGAATGCCAGCAGTAAAAATGTATTTACAAGCAATATTGTGGTTGAATAATTCGATCTCTTTTTTATAAAAAAGTCTTGCCGGCAATGGCAGGACTTTTTTGTTTTATTTTGTTATCGCGAAGAACACATAAGATGGCTACAAACACAACACATGCAGAGAAAAGAACCGTTTCAAAAAAGCCCGAATTACCAGTCGAAGAAGAACATTATTGCCGGTCGCAACCCCATAATAGAGGCATTGCGGTCGGGGCAAATGATAGATAAAATCTTGCTGTTTAAAAATGCAACGGGCGAAGCCATAAACGAGATACGCTTGTTGGCAAAAGAGCAAAACATTCCTGTACAATTTGTGCCGGTAGAAAAGCTGAATGTTACTACAAATGTGCAGCACCAGGGCGTCGTAGCCTTCAAGGCAAGCGTGCAATATCAGGACTTGCAGCAAGTAATTGACTGGGTAATTTCAAACGGAGAAACACCCCTGTTTTTAATGCTTGATGGTGTGACGGATGTGCGCAACATCGGCGCAATAGCTAGGAGCGCAGTATGTTGCGGTGCGCAAGCCATTGTTATTGCTGATAAGGGCGTAGGCGCGCTAAACGAGGAAGCTATGAAAAGCAGTGCCGGTGCGCTGGAGAAAATACAGATTTGCCGCGTGGCAAATCTGCTGAAAGCCGCAGAAACACTACGTTTGAATGGCATTTCGCTCTGTGCAAGTGAGATGAAAGCGCGTAAGAAGATCTATGAGCTGGACCTTAGCTTACCCTGCTGCTTTGTAATGGGCAATGAAGAAAAGGGAATTCATAAAAGTATAAGCGATGTGGCTGATGAACAGTTTATGATACCGATGTCAAACAATTTTGATTCATTCAATGTATCGGTTGCAGCCGGCATTTTATTATACGAGGCTTTGAAACAAAGACAATTGCAACATGCAAAATGAAATGATTAATAAGGGGGAAGTGCTGCAGCTTATCGAATGTCCGCGCGATGCGATGCAGGGATGGCCGCATTTTATAGAAACAAAAGACAAAGCCGCTTATATTAATCAACTGTTACAGGTTGGGTTCGATACGATTGATTTCGGTTCTTTTGTTTCGCCGAAGGCGATACCGCATATGCGAGATACCAAAGAAGTTTTATCGTTGTTAAACGTTGACAATACAACCACAAAATTATTAGCCATTGTGGCAAACCTTCGGGGTGCGGAAGAAGCGATGATGTATGATAAGGTGTCTTATATCGGCTTTCCATTTTCTATCTCGCCTACCTTTCAATTGCGCAATACCAACTCAACTATAGAGCAAAGTTTTCATGTGGTTGATGCCATCCAGGAACTGTGTGTAAAGCATGGCAAAACGCTGGTTATTTATCTAAGTATGGGCTTTGGCAACCCATACGGCGATGACTATAATGAAGAGATTTTATTCGGGTTTGCAAGGGAAATGGCAGTCCGTAAAATCAGTATTGTTTCGTTATCCGATACGGTAGGTTTGGCAACAGCAGAACAAATTAAGGATGCTTTTTCAGCTGTTATTCCGCAATATCCTGATGTAACGTTCGGCGCGCACTTTCATACAACTCAAAGTAATTATAAAGAGAAGCTGAAAGCCGCACTGGATGCCGGTTGCCGGCGTTTTGACGGCGCTATCAAAGGTATTGGTGGCTGCCCGATGGCGCAAGACGAATTAGTTGGGAACATGCCAAGCGAGTTAATGATTAACTACCTGGAAAGCCTGGATTGGTATACACACATTGACCATATTAAACTGCGGGAAAGTATTGAAGAAGTAACCAAAATCTTTGTGTAATGCAGTTTCAAATTCCCATCCGTATTTCACACCTGCAGCCGCCTGTTACTTACCGCGATAAGCTTTTACTAATGGGGTCTTGTTTTACGGAACACATTGGCAATTATTTATCTGATGTAAAGTTTACGGTGCTTCAGAACCCGAACGGGATTTTATTTGATCCGCTAAGTGTTTGTAATAGTTTAATTTCTTATATTGATAAGAAAGAATACAGAGGAGACGATTTGTTTTACCTGCACGAAGCCTGGCATAGCTGGCGGCATCACAGCCGGTTTTCGCATCCAGATAAAGAGGAAGCTTTACTAAACATCAATCGATCGCAGCAGGAAGCACATCATTTTTTGCGCGAAGCGGATTGGCTTATTGTTACGTTAGGTTCGTCGTTTGCCTACCGGTTTTTGTATTCCGATTCTGACCTCGGCGCAATACAGAACCAGTATGTAGCCAATTGCCATAAAGCACCGGCAAAACTTTTTCATAAACATCTTTGCACTATTGAAGAAACAGTCACGGCATTTGACGGAACGCTCTTTCGCTTGTTTCATTTTAACCCAAAACTGAAAATCATTTTCACCATCAGCCCGGTGCGGCATCTGCGCGATGGTGTGATAGAAAATAACCGCAGTAAAGCGCGCTTGCTTGAGGCAGTGCATCATCTTGTAAATAAGTTTGAGAAACTCTATTACTTTCCGGCTTATGAACTGGTGATTGATGTGCTGCGCGATTACCGCTTTTATGATATTGATATGGCGCATCCCAATTATGCTGCTACCCAGTTTGTGCTCGACAACTTTTTTGATTATTGCATAGAGTCACAAGCAAAGGCGTTATCAGAAGAGATCCGCAAAATAGTGATGGCGAAAAAACACAAACCTTTTCATGCAGCTTCGCAGCAACACAAACAGTTTTTGTTGGCTAATGCAAAGAAAGTAAAAGCGCTTCAGCAACAATATCCTCATCTTGATTTCACGGCTGAAGCTGCATATTTTAGTGCATAAAAAAAGCCACTGTATTTTTATGTACAGTGGCCGTCTCCGCCGCGCGGAGCAGATTATTTTTTGGAGAAGCCCGGTTAGGCGATACTAACCGAAGGCGTCCATGAATTATCTGTAGATTGCATGAATACCTCCTTTTCTTTGGTGAGCCATAAAGATAGAAAACATTCTTCTTTTGAGCAAGTGATTAAGTGATTTTTAACGCGATTTCGTTCTATCTTTTTTGCTCTTTTACGACATGCTAAAAGAGTTAATATGCAACGAATCTTCTTTGTCCACATATTCGTTTTTAATGTGCCAATCCAGTGTTGTAAACTTTGGCTTGTCACTTCGTGTAGCTCCCGAAAACAACATCAACTTATACCCGTTTTCTTCTTTGGCAAAGATGAGTTCTTTGTTGTCGAACATGTAGCCTAAACAATCTTCCATTAGTTGTGTAGAATAAATAATGGCGTTGTTTTGTTTGCGGATAAAAACTTTTGCATGAAAGGAAAAGCCTTTGTAATCAAATGTTACGATGAATTTTTTCATAGCAGTTATTTTAGTTTTGATAAGAATAAAATTAAAACAACAGGCTTAAGAAAAAAATTATAAAAAAATTAAAAATTACGTATTGGAGAGGTAATGTTTCTAAAAAATTGAAATGCTGTAAAAATATTATAATTTTTTTTCACCTTATCTTGTAACTGCGGGAATAAAATAAGGAATGCGGGTTTTAAGTTTGCAGCTTCACACCACTTGCTGCTTACTATACAGATAACTAAAATTTGCCTAACCATTATGAAGAAACTGATCGTTGCTTTTTTATTGTTACTCTTACTTGCTTTGGGTTGCATTTACTTTTTCATACCTGGCAAACTGGTCGTTAACAATATTATGGCATTGCGATGTTCGCCATCGGTTGCGAGCCGGGTTATGATACAAAAAGAAAACTGGAGAAAATTTTGGATAGGCGATAAGCACCTCACGCCACAATTGTCTTTTGCCGATTCTGATTTTTTTACTTACAACGATGACACATTCCGCATTGCAAAACTATTTCAGAATGCGGTGCTCATCGGCATTACTGCCGATAAAACGCAAATCAGCAGTACGCTTCAAATACTTCCGCTTTTCAAAGATTCGATTGCACTAAACTGGGGATATACACTTGCTGCCTCAACCAATCCTTTCGAACGAATACAGCAATACCGACAGGCAGTTCGGATAAAAGCAAACATGGCAACCGCACTCAGCAATATCAAGAATTATTTAAGCAAGAATGAAAATGTTTATGGTTTTACCATTTTTCGAACTTCCACAGTTGACACGTTTCTGATCAGTACAAAACTAAAGTTGAATACTTATCCAACCACTGAGCAAGTTTATTCTTTACTTACTAAACTACAGTTTTACGCTAAAGAAAACGGAGCTTTACAAACAGGGTATCCGATGTTAAATGTGACTCAATCTGATGCAGAGCACTTTACTATAATGACAGCTTTACCGGTAAATAAAATACTGCCTGGAAACGGAGATATTACTTATAAAAGAATGATACCCGGCAGCTTTTTAACGGCAACCATAACGGGTGGAAGAGGAACAATTGATAATGCTTACCAGCAAATGCAACAATACATTCAGGATTACAGCAACACAGCTATGGCTTTACCTTTTATGTATCTTGTTACTGATAGAAGTAAGGAAACAGACACCAGTAAATGGGTAACAAAGCTATACTTTCCTGTGATGTAACCATAGCCGAAAAGTCAGTCTCTTTTATTAATTTTTAGTGAGATGCCAAGGATTATTTATGCAGGCGATATAAAGCCGGATAGCTGTTGTTGATTAAAAACAAAAGACTGCTATTGTTATTTTTATCTTTCAATTCTGCTATATCTCTTACCATACCCTGCACCAGAAGTCCCGTATTTTTTTGCGGTGTAAACGTTAGTTGCCCTTTCCCATTATTGATAAGAACATCTCCATAACTGGCATCGAGGCGTTCGAACTGAGGCAAAAAATTAAACCTGTTTCCACCCACTACTACATCGGTAAAACCATCTTTGTTTACATCTATACAATGTATGGCATTGACGGAAGAGAGTTGTGCCATGGCTGGCATCTTTTGAATTTCAAACTGCCCATTCCCTTTATTAAGAGCAACAATGGAACTACAATAATTAAATGTTTTTACTACCGATCTTTTTACCAGTTCGTCAGAAAACAATTCCTGAATCGACTTCTTTGCATAGGCATCGTGCCGTAGGTTTTGCTTTTTGATGATGGGTATTTGGTCTTGCATTTCACGCTTCATAAACACTGGCATATCCTTACCGTCTACTGTATAGGTAAGTATTTTGTCGATATTGCCGTTCTGGTTAAAGTCGTTGATAAACAATTTTACAGGATGTGTCGAATCGGGATGCAAGTAAAAGTTTTCGCCGATATTGCCAAGCAATAAGTCTTCTTTACCATCTCCATTCAAATCGGCTGCTGATATCGTTTGCCAAAGCCCGGAAAGATTATTGAGATTGGATTTTACTTCAGTAAACTTTTTATTGCGCTCGTCATAACTAAAAATACGTGGCGCCATCCACTCGCCTGTTATAATAAGTTCTTTGCGCTCATCACCTGTTACATTTGCCCAAACAGCATCGGTAACCATACCAATACTTGAGATGGCGCTGTTTTGCGCTTTACTTATATCCGTAAACTGGCCTGCCCCGTTATTCAGGTAAATATAGCTCTGTGGCGTCGAGCCATAGTTTTGAGGCACATTTCGCCCGCCAACAAATAGATCTAAATCGCCATCCCCATCAAAATCGTAGGCAATGGCTGTACTGATGTTGCCTGCATTGGAAGGCATGTTGGGTGACGCTAATGAAAAGTTACCCTTACCATCGTTTATGTACAACCGGTTCTGCGTTTGCCTTACCCCAGGCAAGCTGTTATTTCCACCCGAACCTACAAACAAATCAAGATCGCCATCTTTGTCTGCATCAAACAATAATACAGCATCATCTTCAAAGTCTGTAAACTGATGAAATAAAGGCTCGTCTTTTTTTACAAATTTGCCATCGTTTGTTTGCAGATACAACTGCCCACCCTGACCATTTGCCCCACCAATATAAATATCTTCCAAGCCATCCCCATTTACATCTCCTGTTGCAGCCTTAGGTCCTTCCCGCGATAGCATCTCGGGTACATTTCTTTCGTAGTAAAAGTCGATATAGTCATCTTCCGTGTGTTTATCAAAATTTGCTTTTACAGAGTCGAAATAGACAACGGAAGAAGCAGATGGTGTCGAAAAATTGTATCTCTGACTGCTGCTTTTAGAAAGCGTATATAGTTTGTTGATGCCGGGGTGGTTATATTTAATGTAGGTAAGATCTGGCCAGACAATTATCATTGAATCTATTTGTTGGGCTTTGCCTATTCCAATAACTTGCTTGTAATCCATACAACTCTGAAAGCCACGGCTGGGAACTACTTCACGTGTAATGACTTTACCTCCGAGATACAATTTTATCGTACTGCCAACGGCAAATGTGTTTAAACTATCGCCGTGCAGAAGCAAACTGATATAGTTGTTTTGATTAAGTTGCCGTGATTGATTTTGATAAATAAAGGCCGGACCGTTTTCGTTATTAATAACCAAATCAAGGTCTCCATCGTTATCCAAATCTCCATACGCTGCACCATTACTCCATGAAGTTTGTGTAAATCCCCATTTAATGCCTGCATCTTCAAACTGAAGATTTCCTTCATTCCTAAACGCTTTATTCAATAAAGGTGTTCGGGGTATTTCTTTAAGAATATTATCCACACTTTCTTTTTTGCCGGTTAGTACCATTTTCTGGTTAATGTCGTTGGCAAAAAAATCCATAAAATCAAGATTGGTTACATCGCGATTTACGCCATTGCACACATACAAATCATTGTAACCATCATTGTCTGCATCAAACATTAAAGCCCCCCAACTCCAGTCACTTGCCGAAACTCCGCTATAATTACCTATCTCGCACCATTTGCCATTCTGGTTATTCAACTGCAAACAGTTCTTCATATACTGCTGATAAAAGCCCTGCTTTAGTTTAATATTAAAGACATCATAATTATCAAAACTGCCGGTTGTTTTTATACGATAATCATCTTCCGGTAACATATCTGTTGTAAAAATATCGGGATAGCCGTCGTTATTGATGTCTGCAATATCGGCTCCCATAGATGAAAAACTAGTGTGTTCTATACAGTTCTCGAAATCATCTTTAAAAGTGCCATTCTTCTGGTTAATGTATAAATAGTCACGCTCATACGAATCGTTGGAGACATAAATATCCGGGTAACCATCATTGTTTACATCCGCAACAGAAACACCCAAACCAAATGAAATTAAGCTTCCATGAATGCCGGCTTGTTTTGTTACTTCAGTAAAATGACCATTGTCATTTCGAAAGAGATGATCTCCACCGCCCTTTAAAAAGCTTCCAACCTGCCATTGTTGCTCTGGCAGATCGCGGTTGTTGGCGTATCCTAATTGGTTAATGGGAATCGGGCTATTATTAATCATGAAACAATCCAAGTCGCCATCCATATCATAATCGAAGAAAGAAACTTGGGTTGTATAGGCAGATATATCTAGACCATATTGTTTGGCTTCTTCGGTGAAAGTAAGGTTGTGATTGTTGATGTATAATTTGTTTCGTCGGTTACCATTACTCATGTGACCGGAATTGCACACATAAATGTCCAGCCAGCCATCGTGATTTATGTCAACAAATACAACACCTGTGCTCCACATACTATCTTGCTGCATGCCGGTTTGGGCTGTAATATCTTCAAACTTCCAGTTGCCTTTATTAAGGTAGAGCTGGTTACTACCCATATTTGATGTAAAGAAAATATCAGCAAGTCCGTCGTTATTAATATCACCAATAGCTACGCCACCCCCATTATAGAAATTGCGAAACAAGAAGCTGTTCTCTAACTTACCGTCTTCTACCTTATTGTCGAAATGAATACCTGTGCTGTCCATTAATTGAAACAGAGTAGCACTTTTTTGTTTTGAACGGCAGGAAAAGAATGAAGTA
>CAZZZH010000012.1:0-11519 GCA_964658445.1 Ilyomonas sp. | reverse complement strand
CCCCTTACTACTTTTTATCATGTAAGAATCAAATTAAAAATGATATTATACAAACGCCGGTAAGCAGTCTCATGTTCACAAACATCTATAAAAAAATAAAAGGTCATTAAAGAAATGACCTTTTATTGATATGTTAAGTTAAAGAGTTACAAATTAATAACCAGGATTTTGCGAAAGGTTGGGATTGGCTAACAGTTGATCAGGTGAAATAGGAAATAGTAAGTGAGTGTTATCTTTATCTGCAGTTGCATCCTTTAGTGCCCATGGTTTCAAGAAGACACCGAATCTAATAAGATCCTGCCGCCGCCAGCTCTCAAAATACATTTCTCGACCTCTTTCTGCAAGCAAAGTATTTGGATCATCGACATTTGAATCGTTGACTAATGTTATTGAGCTAAGCACAGGAGCACCCCTTTTAGTTCTTAAATCATTTACGATAGCTAAGGCACCGCTCATATCTGGCGTTTGCAATCTCATTTTTGCCTCAGCAACCATTAATAATACATCTGCATATCTAAAGATTTGCAGCTGATTGCTTTGATTTCCTCCGCTATAACCATTATAATCAGGTGGATATTTTACAACACGTATACCTGCAATTTCAAGCCTTTTTTTATCTATCTCTATATTATTTACATCTGGTGTGAAAGCAAGTGGATTACCTTGACGGTCCTTAAGTGCTTGTCCTGCCTCGTTAAATTGCTGACCAACAACAAATCCAGGCTTCAAACCAGATTTATCAGTAACACCAGCGTAAGGTCTTCCTCCAATGCGAGTATCGGCAGTATCGAATGTATTGTAGAAGTCAGCTACAGTTGAAAAACCATTCCATCCAGCACTGCCAAAAGTATTAAGCTGGTCCCAAGAATTATAGTGTAAAGTCATCATCCACCTTGCATTGATACCGCCATTGCCTCTACCAGTTACTGCAGATCCTGCGCTACCATTATTTGGCCAAGCAAATATTCTTTCTGTGGAAGTAGTCGCATTCTGAGGACCGAAATTATCAAAAAAACTAGTTGTCAAACTATACTTCCCACTATTAATAATTTCATTACCTAAGCTAATAACGCGCTCCATATCAGCATCAGAAAAAGTAGGCTTTGAATCAGGTGTGGCTGTCGCTTTGTATAAAAATGCAGCTTTATTCAACAGAACTTTCATTAATAAAAATTTCGCAGCATCCGGACTTGCGCTATATGGAGAGTTGTCTTTAGAAAGCAGCGGTATAATACTAGTCAGTGTAGCATCAAGTGTATCAATAGCTTCCTGTGGTCCTAACACTGGAGCTGCTGTGAGTGAAGCATAATCTTCTATTTTTCTGTAAGGAACCTGCCCATATAAATCTAACATATAAAATTGAGCTACAGATCGTAAGAAGAGGGCTTCTGCACGTTTTTCTTGGTCACTACCGCTGTTATATGCAGCAGATAGCGCGTCACTTTGTAATTTTCCAAGTCCATTGAAAACACCTTTGATTTGCACATGCAAAGCATCCCAAGTATGTGTATGCAATACTCGCCATACTCCGTTATCGTCCCAATCACCACCTCTCGCAGGTATAAGAGCTTCGTCACTTGTGGTTTCTTCTAATGAAAACAATTGATCTTGCGCATGCATCAATCCGTTCATGTCATTATAGGTGCTATTTAGCAAACCTTGAACGTCTACAGTGCCCGCCGTTGTCGGAAGTTGAAAGAATCCGTCTTTTAAGTTTTGGTCTAGCTTGGTACATCCAAAAATTACGCTTAAGGATAGCAACCCTATAAGACTAATATATTTGATTTTCATTTTTTTTTATTTACAGCATTATAGAGAAAAATTCAAACCTAAAAGATAGGTCCTTTGGCTAGGATATCCAATGTAATCAATACCTAAAGAAGGAATACCATTTAAAGATTTGTCAACATTCACCTCGGGATCAAATCCTGAATACTTTGTAATCACAAAAAGATTATTTACACTTGCATAAACCCCAAAGTTCTTGAGTGTTTTACCAATATCACCAAAACTATATCGCAATGAAACACTTTGAACTTTGAAATAAGCACCATTTTCCAAAAATCTAGTCGAAGGTGTTATCCTGTTTGCCGGACTCTCGGTAGTATTCACGATAGACGATAACATGTTTCTACCTCCATTGATATTTCCTATATTCAAAACGCTCATTGCAGTATTATTGTAAATCTTGTTACCGAAAGCGCCATGAGTACCAATAGATAATGTGAGCTTTTTATAGGAAAGATCAGTGCTGAATCCTAAAAGACAGGTTGGATTGGGATTACCAACATATGAGGCTGTATCATATATACCTTGTCCATCTTTATCGAAACCTTTAAAAGTTGGTAGGTAAAATACATCCACAGGTTGGTTATTTGCAATTGCCTCAGCATATGCGTTACTTGTACCTTGGCCACTTAAAGCACCCGTAAATGCATAAGGTCTTGCACCAAATGCAGCATTTACAAACTTATTTTTGAGGGTTGTTACATTAGCGTTAGCACTCCAGTTAAAGTTTTTTCCTTGAACTATATCTGCACCAACGGATATTTCAAAACCACTATTTTTAACCGAGGCGCCAGTAAGGTTTTTGTAGACAGATGCACCCGCACTTGGTTGGGTTATTACTTGCAAAAAAACGGGATCTTCAGTTTTCTTATTAAAATAGTCAATAAAGCCATATACTTTTCCTTTAAGTATTGCGAAGTCTAAACCGCCGTCTATAGATTTAACTGTTTCCCACTTAAGATCAGGGTTACCATAATGGATAGTATTGAATGAACCATTCGACCCGTATTGGTTATAGTTTAAAGAAGCATCTGCAGGAAATTCTTGATTACCCGTTTCGCCATAACCGGCACGCAACCGCAGATTACTGAAGAGCGTATTATCCTTCATAAAATCTTCATTACTTATATTCCAGGCAGCAGCAAAAGAAGGAAAATAAGCGTATTTGTTGCCAGATCCGAATTTACTAGATCCATCAGCCCTAAAAGTAGCAGTCAGTAAATACCTGTCATTATAATTAAAGATAGCTCTTGCGAAATAGCTCTGTATTTCGATTGTGGGGTTTTTAAAAGACGAGATTGAATAATTTCCCTGCTTTGCATCTTGCAGGTTATCATAATAATGAATAGGAACAAGATTATTTTGGTCAACGTTATAATCGAAATAGGTTCCACTGGCTACTTTCCCTTTGTAATTACTTTTAAAATATTCATAACCTACTAAAGCATTTATAGAAAAATTTTTAGCCACATCTTTATTGAAATTAAGAGTGTGAGTTATTACTTGAGAAGATAGCTGGTTATTTAGCGCAGCTCCGGAGCCATGATCAGCACCCCCAGTGCCCTTTATCCAACCCTGAACTTCTGCATCTCTGTTACCAGATGAATAGTTTACCCCGCCAAGCAACCGATACTCTAACCAAGGCGTAATTTTATAGGCCGCTGTACCGCTAGCCAGAATAGTAGTTATGCTAGTTATGTCATTATATGCTGCAGAAAAAGCCAATGGATTAACCTGACCGCTTGGATTTTCTTGATTATAAAGCCCATTACTTCTTTGCAAAACCAATGTAGGATTCCATATTAATGCTTGTGATATAATATTTCCATTGCTTCCAGCATCATTAGAAATCGGCGCAATATGCTCTCCAACATTCGCAGCAATAATATTGTAATCTAAGCTTAATTTTTTGTCAAGAAATTTATATTGTCCATTGAAACTCGCAACATATCTTTTAAGGTTGCTTTTCAATATAATGCCATCCTGATCACTTACAAAAAAAGAAGCTCTGTATTTTCCATTGTCATTGCCTCCGCTTAATGCCAAAGAATAATTCTGTGTAAAAGAATTTCTTATTAGTTGATCAAAGGCATTCACGTTAGATCCAGAGTCAGAATTTGGTGCTCCATACTTGCTTATGGCAGCTTTATAACCAGCAGCATCTAGTACATCAACCTTCCGCATCACATCACTAAAACCCGCAGAAGCTGCGACATCAATACGGGCAGGACCTACACTACCTTTTTTAGTTGTTATCAGAATAACACCATTCGCACCACGGGATCCATATATAGCTGATGCAGATGCATCTTTAAGTACATCAATAGAAGCGATATCATTTGGATTGATAAACGTTAAGGCATCACCATCAGGAGTGGTTCCCAAACCTGAAGCGTTAAAGCCGGGTCTAGCAGATCTTCCATCTAATTGAACCCCATCCACGACATATAATGGAGTATTACCAGAACGAATAGAATTATTACCTCTGATTTTAACAATCGTCACGCCACCAGGCTGTCCACTACTATTTGTAATCTGCAGACCAGCTGCTTTACCTTGTAATAATTGCTCTGGTGAATTGATTTGACCCTTATTAAAATCCTTTGCACCAACAGTAGCAACTGAACCAGTTAAATCTTTTTTACGTACGCTACCATATCCTATCACTACCACTTCATTGAGGCTACCAGCGTTTGCTGGTACTAAATTTACAGTGACTGTTGTTGAACCGCCTACTACGTTGACTTCTTGGTCCGTGTAGCCAACATAACTAATCCTAAGAACACTCGCACTTGCTGGTACGTTTAAACTAAACTTACCGGAAACATCTGTCGAAGTTCCAATAGTTGTACCTTTTACTAATACAGAAGCACCTTGAACAGGTGAATTCTTTTCGTCAGTCACCGTTCCGGTAACCGTTTTACTTTGAGCCCATGCAGTAGTTTGTAACAATAGCAGCAATAACGGGCAGAAGAGCAGTGCTCTTGCGAATCGTTTTACATTCATAATTAAACAAGCAGATTTAAAAAGTAAAAATAATGGCTTTGTGTATAGAGAACACAAACCGTTAAAAGTTTTTTTTTACACTTATTTAGGACAAGATGGAATATTTGTCTGCTGCACCGACAAAAAAATAATTTTAACCGATAATAAGCATGGATTCATAAAATATGGCTTCCACTTCTAGTTAATGCTGTTGCCTGTTTTTCTACTCGTATTCCGGCGTTTAAAACATCCGGTAATGGGTCTTCGCGCATAATCTGCTGAATGATAAATTTGTAATTACCATTTTTGAGATGTAGAGGATTAGGATTAATTAAAATACGATGTTCTACAATATCATCAATGCTGTTTCCAAGCCATTGCTTATTGTCACCTAGTTTTAGATTTGCTCGGAGTGTTTGCGCAGTATCTCCGGGTGGAATAGTGGTAATATTTATCCAAAGGTTATTATAATGGTAAGCATCGGTATGGCGCAGTACTACAAAAACGTTATACCGGGCAGTAGTATCGGTTATCGTAAAGTCAAACGATGGCTGCTGTAAGGCTGCCCAGCTGTGTTGGGTAAAAGGAACCGTTTTTTCGTAAACATCAATTTGCTTACACGAAGCCAGAAACAGGAGAGCCAAAAAAGAACAATACAATTTCAAGGCAAAACTTTTTGCAAATGTACACAGTCAATTATAAGACATTCAGAATTTGCTCCTTAGCTTTTTCAAGCTCATCTTTCATCAGTACCACACATTTCTGTACGTCGGCATGATAAGCTTTGGAACCGGTGGTATTAATCTCTCTTCCAATTTCCTGCAGAATGAACGAAAGCTTCTTTCCTTTACTAAGTTCCTTTTCACTTAAAATCTGGCGGAAATAATCGCAATGATTCTTCAGACGAATCTGCTCTTCGCTAATGTCAATCTTTTCAATATAATAAATCAGCTCCTGCTCCATTCGGTTGGGGTCATATTTGTCTTTGCCTATATTCTCTTCCAATATTTTCACCAACCCCTCGCGGATGCGTTGTCGACGCTCGGGTTCCAGTACCACAATCTTTTTTTCCTGCGTTTCGATATTGTCAATACGTTCCAGCAAATCAGCCTCCAGCGATTTTCCCTCTTCGCGGCGATGCTTGTTTAACTCGCCAGTCGCTGTTTTCAATATAGTTTCAAAACCTTTCCAATCTTCTTCGCTAAGCATATCTGTGTTTGGCGCAACTACATCCGGCAATTTTAGCAAAGCGCTTAATATATTGTCGGTGCCTAAACCCAATTCAATCGCCATCTGCTGCACCGGCGCATAATAAGATTTAATCAGGTCAACATTAATGCTTACCGGCTTAGCAGAACCATTCTGTTTGATGGAAATAGTGCATTCGATACTGCCACGCAGCAGAGCTTCATTTAAAATATTGCGCACCTCAAATTCATGCGGTTTTAGCAACGCAGGCAAATTCAGGCGAATATCATATTGCTTTCCGTTCAGGCTCCGCACTTCCACCAGAAAAGTCTTGTCATTAATCGTGTGTTCCGCGCGCCCATACCCTGTCATCGAATACAGCATAGAAGTAAATTGTGAAGCGGTAAAGTAAATGTATTTGTATTACAAACAGGGAGTTAATAACATTAGAAATCCAATTCTTCCTTTCCTCTGTAAAGCCAGTTGAGAGAGTTTTAGCATTGCATCGTATCCTCTTTGCACTGCTTAATTTCGTCTTACTTGGTTCATAGTTGGCGGCAGGCTACTCTATAGATACTTCCCTCATCCTTCGTTTATCCTTCGTCTTTGGTTCACTCTGTGTATAGATAATATCAGATGTTAAGAGAGAAGCAAATTTTTAAATAATCCTACGCTACAAGTATGTAATGCTGTTTAGATTACTAACCAACATAAGATCAGCAGTAAATGGAATAAAATGAAATCTTATTCAGTATGCAAAAAGCATTATGTATAAAGAAACTTTGTTTCTGTTTACAGCCTGTTTTATCAATGCAGCAATACTTCATGCCTATCGTTATCATGCTTCGGTTTCCAGCAGCAAACCTTAGCCTTCAAACGAACTATAAAAATAAGGCGTCTTCGCTTCAAACTCCGCGCTGCAGGTATCTACCATCTTATATACTCTTATTATTCCCAACGCCTTTCTTTTTTCATACACCTCGTCTTCTGTGCAGTTGTGAGTGAGTATCCTTGCTATCTGCTCATCGCCAAAACCATTCTTCTTGGCTTCTTTTAAAAGATCAGCAGGCAATGTATCTAACGAATAACGGGCAAGCTGTTTTTCTATCGTACAAATATTTTGTATCTGGTAAATAAACCACCTGTCGATGCCGGTTGCCTGCACAATCGTCTTCACCGTTACGCCTTGCATCAGGGCATCTTTAATACGAAAAATCCGGTCCCATTTCGGTATCCTGATATAATCAACAATCTCATCGCTTTTCATTAAGCTTTTGCCATAATAGCCCAAGCCAACTGCTTCATTTTCCAGGCTCTGACAAGCTTTCTGAATCGCTTCTGTAAAACTTCTTCCAATCGCCATTACCTCGCCTACACTCTTCATTTGTAAACCCAGCGTATCATTCGCACCTTTAAATTTATCAAAATTCCAGCGTGGCACCTTTACAATTACATAATCCAGCGCCGGTTCAAAGTAAGCCGATGTGGTTTGCGTAATCTGGTTCTTCAATTCATCCAATGAATAACCAATCGCCAGCTTTGCTGCAATCTTCGCAATCGGGTAACCAGTGGCCTTACTTGCCAACGCGGATGAACGACTCACGCGCGGATTAATTTCTACCGCAATCAACTCTTCCGTTTCGGGGTTTTGAGCAAACTGCACATTACAACCGCCGGAAAAATTTCCCAGGCTGCGCATCATCAGCATGGCTTTGTTGCGCATATCTTGGAAAGCAGTATCGCTCAATGTCATCGCCGGAGCTACCGTTATAGAATCACCGGTATGAATGCCCATTGGGTCAACGTTTTCCACCGTACAGATGATCACCACATTATCCTTTTGATCGCGTAGCAACTCCAGCTCAAATTCTTTCCAACCCAACACCGCTTTTTCTACCAGCACTTCATGTATGGGCGATGCTTCCAGACCACGCTTCAGCGCATCATCCAGTTCACTTTTATCATGTACAAAACCACCGCCGGTTCCGCCTAACGTAAAGGAAGGACGTATCACCAGCGGAAAACCGATTTGCTGCGCATACTCTTTTCCTTCTAAAAAAGAATTGGCAACATGGCTTGGCGCTACAGCAATGCCAATTTTCACCATCAATTGCCTGAACTTTTCTCTGTCTTCTGCGGTATCAATTGCCGCCACATCCACACCAATCATGCGGCAATTATATTTTTGCCAAATGCCCAACTCATCAGCTTCTTTACACAGGTTCAGCGCTGTCTGTCCGCCCATTGTTGGTAGCACAGCATCTATCTGGTTTTCTTCTAAAATCTGCTCAATGCTTTCAACCGTTAACGGCAGCAAATACACTTTATCTGCCATCATTGGGTCAGTCATAATAGTAGCCGGATTACTATTAATTAAAATCACTTTAATACCTTCTTCGCGCAAACTGCGCGCAGCCTGCGAACCGGAATAATCGAACTCGCAAGCCTGACCAATGATGATAGGACCAGAACCGACAATGAGAACAGATTGAATGGAGTTATCTTTTGGCATAGAAAAACAAATTGTGCAAATGTAAGTGGGTAGAAGAAAACAAAAGGTAATATTAAAAGATGAAAAGTTGAAAGCTCAATGTTTGCTGAAAATGTAAAGAGCCGCAAATACAATTATTGTATGCGACTCTTTATCGTAAACAGACTTTTATCCAGACTCCTTCTGATAGCTTAGAAGACTAAAAATTCTGTGTTGCCATCAACCCAGCCTGATTAGTGGCAAAATGTAAGCAGAAAAATCGTGTCTTCCGTTGCCAGAATGTAATACGGCAGATGACCATGAAAAGAAATCAACTGTTGCTGACCAACCGCAGAAGTTTCATCTTCTATTTCCACATTTAAACTGCCGCTCATCACCTGTATAATACCTACTTTGCCAGATGGTTCCGGCGTACTCATTTCTGCGCCATTTCTCAATGCTACTAATACTACGCTAACACCATGTGCTTTGAATAAAGTAATTGCATTTCTGTCACTGGTAAAGTACGCATCTTCCTCTGTAATCTGCTTCATGTGTGCCTGCAGATCGCTTACGACAAACGGCGCATTGAGGATACGGTCACCTTCGGGACGATTGAGTGTTGATTCGTTAAATTTTTCTTCCATAGTAATAATCGTAAAATGGCTGATGCAGTTGCACCAGCCATTATGTAAAATTGATTAATTGATATTGCTTTTGTTCGGCTCTGTGTTCGCCTTTTCGGTGTTCTTGTCAGCTTCGTCTTTTTCCGATTTTGAGATGTTATCTACATCTTCCGGCGTGCGCTGAAAGTCTCTTGCCGTTGGGTCGTAGCCTTTCATGGCATCTTTTGTAGGCTCGTTCACCTTAGTGTTTTTGTCTTCCATAGTACAAGATTTTAGAAATGGAAAACAATTATCAGACCAGCGATTATTTTTACTTGGTAATGGTTAATTGCAAACAGCCCTAACCATTACCAATTAAAAATTGACAATCACTTATAATCATCGCTATAATCGTCTTCTTCAAAATTCATCTGCCCCAGATTCATCATGCTGCCGATGAGATCCTTGAATTGAATCTTGCCTTCAATCACTTTTTTACTAATCATTGAATAAGCCGATAAGCCATGCAATACAAATTCCATCAGCAGTGCATTTTCCTTTTCGTTAGCGTTAGGAAAATATTTTTTGATAAAGCCATACAAGCCATCTACTTTATATAAAGCTGCAATCTTTTCTCCATCCTTCATGTCTACAAACAAATCCACGTGATTACCAGCATCAAACCAACGCGTGATAGCTTTGTAAGGGCTTTCTTCTTCCGCTTTTGCAGCCTGCGAAGCTTTCCCGGTATTACGCTTTTTCTTGCCAGATTCTGGATTAGGAAAATAGGATAAAAACTGCGTGCGAATGGCTTTATCTAACAGGTTCACCGCGACCTGGTAAGGTCCTTCCTGCTCGCCTTCGTATACAAGTTCTATCTTTCCAGTGATAGCAGGAATAATGCCCGTTAAATCACTAATCCAGACCTGCGTTTGCTTCTCATTATGAATGATGGCCCGGCGTTCTGCACTGCTTACTGCATTCTCAAATGCAGCAATGGTAAGGCGCGCGCTCACACCGCTTTTTTTATCTACATATTCATTGTTGCGGGCTTCAAAAGCAACTTGCTCAATCAGGCGTTTTGCCAGGTCGCTTACGGTTACTTTTTGTTTTTGTTCGTCCAGCAGATCTGCCTCCTGTTCCGTAATCGCTAAAGAGGTTTCAATGTCTTTCGGATAGTGCGTTAAGATCTGGCTTTCGATACGGTCTTTGAGTGGTGTAACGATAGAACCACGATTGGTATAGTCTTCCGGGTTTGCTGTAAAAACAAACAAGATATCTAACGGCATTCTTAGTTTAAAACCACGTATTTGTATATCGCCTTCCTGCAGAATATTGAAAAGTGCAACTTGTATGCGTGCCTGCAAATCGGGCAATTCGTTAATCACAAAAATGCCTCTGTTGCTTCTTGGAATGATGCCATAGTGAATTACTCGTTCATCGGCAAAGGATAGCCGTAGGTTAGCTGCTTTTATGGGATCGATATCGCCAATTAAATCAGCAACGCTTACATCAGGTGTGGCTAATTTTTCTCCATAACGCTCGCTGCGATGCACCCATTCAATCGGTGTTTCATTATCGTATTCTGCAATCAGGTCTCTGGCGAATTTGCTTAATGGTCGCAAGGGATCATCATTTACTTCACTACCTGCAATCACCGGGATATATTCATCCAGCAAATCGGTCATTTGTCTTGCCATACGGGTCTTTGCTTGTCCGCGCAAACCGAGGAACAAGATGTTGTGGCGGCTTAATAAAGCTCGTTCCGTATCGGGAATTACCGTGTCTTCATAACCCATAATTCCAGTGAACGGATTTTCTTTGTTCCTGATTTTGGTGATGAGATTATTCCTGATTTCTTCTTTTACTGTTTTCGGTTTATAACCGCTTTTCTTTAAATCGCCTAACGTTTTTATGTTTTGTCTGTTCATTTGATTGTATGATAATTTGAAAAGTCAAATCAGGATAGATTTGACTGGTGCAAGTTCAAAAAATGGTAAGGTAAAGGCGTTAAGTTTAATATACAGTCTTCCTCTTTCCGCTTTCAAAATCCTTAAAAATGAAGGCACCTAATTTATCTAATGATGCAAAGAAAGCCTTGCCGTTGTTCATCTCCGTAAATTCGGTTACAAACTTTTGCAAATACGGATCGGAGGCAATCATAAATGTCGTAATCGGTATCTTCAGCTTCTTGCACTGTCCCGCTAAATTGATGCATCGGTTCACAACTTTCCTATCCAGGCCAAAGCTGTTTTTATAATACTGCTTGCCGATTTTTAAACACGTTGGCTTGCCATCCGTAATCATAAAAATCTGCTTATTAGCGTTCTTTCTTCTGCGTAAAATATCCATTGCCAGTTCAAGCCCGGCAACTGTATTGGTGTGGTAAGGACCAACCTGCAGATACGGCAAATCTTTTACTTCAATTGGCCACGCATCATTACCAAAAACAACAATGTCCAGCGTATCTTTCGGATATTTTG
>CAZZZH010000011.1:19327-34567 GCA_964658445.1 Ilyomonas sp. | reverse complement strand
CATCCATTTCTACGGACAGTACTTATAGAGTGGAATTTAAAAAAGCTGATGATATAAGAACTTTCAACTTTAAGCTTCTTAAAGTTGACTATATTAAAAAACCGGTTTTGACTTACTCTGTAACCGTTAATGGTCTTCAAACAATAGATAACTCAACTTCCATTAATCTGTTTCTAACCAAATAGATACAACTGTTTATAACAAATGGTTTTTTGCTATGCCGGCTGACGAATCTTATTTTGCATTTGTATTTTAATTTATTTTTAGAAAGGTATTCAACTGACGAAGAAAAATGTCGACTATAAACGCAAAGCCGGTGGGCGTTGCGCGTCATTGATTGACAGTTGATAATTATCTACTTTTCAGGGTAAAACTTATTTTTGTTGTAAGGTATGTTTATGAAATTTATTTATCTGTTCTGTGTTCTACTATTCGCTGTTCCGCTTTTCTCACAAGACACATCAGCATTTAATCAACAGGAAATTATTTACGGACGAAGAGATGGGATGGCATTGACCATGACTGTTTTAACGCCTAAAAAAACAAATGGAAAAGCTATTGTGAGTTTATTAAGCGGTGGCTGGATTTCGGCTTACAACTGGCAGAATCAATATATAAACCGGGCATTGCCTTTTGTGAATAGTGGCTATACAGTGTTTTTGGCGATGCACTGTTCCGGACCCCGCTATGCTATTCCCGATGCGTTTGAAGACGTTCAAAGAGCGGTGCAATATGTACGCTACCATGCTTCCCAATATCATATTGATCCTGATCATATAGGTATTACCGGCACTTCTTCCGGTGGGCATTTATCTTTATTAGCCGCTACCGCAGATGATATAAAGAATGCGAACGCAAAAGACCCTGTAGAAAGGGTTTCTTCTAAAGTGCAGGCGGTGGCTGTGTTTGCCCCGCCTACTGATTTTTTAAATTACGGACAAACCGGGTTTAACCCTGCCAGCCAGAAGGCATTGCTACAAAAACTGGATGTAATGGGCGCATTTCAATTTACAAAATGGGATTCTACTACGGATACGTACCCTGTTATTGAGAATGCAAGTGAGCAAAGAACAATTGATTCACTGATATCGCCGGCAGAAAGAGTATCGCCGGATGATGCCCCTGCTTACCTGATGCACGGCGATAAAGACCCGGAGGTGCCCCTGCAACAGTCGCAACTGATGGAACAGAAACTGAAAGCTGCCGGAGTGCCGGTTGTACTGACGGTGAAGCCGGGCGCCGGGCATGGATGGAAAGGCATGAATGAAGATGAAAAAGAATTTATTAGCTGGTTTGATAAATACCTGTCGGTTAAAAGATAAACGACCGGAAAGCTTTCATTTTACTTGTATCTTCTTCTAAGGAAATGAAACGAACGTACAACAAGAGGCAATTAAGTATGAAAAAGCAAATTAAGACATGGATATTTCGACTGACGGTTACAGGACTTTTCCTATTTGGACTTTTAGTGACCTTTATGCTCGCCCCAATACTTCTGTATGCAAATAAGACTGACGTTGGCAATTATTCGGTGTATCACAATAAGCCGTTAGACAATAGCTTTTTACAACGTCTTGAACAATCAAGTATTATACTTAAATCGAGTGAACTGTATGACCCAAAACTTAAAATAGATGTATGTTTAAAAGATGGCTCAACTTATCCCAAACTAATCACGGCTGTTATAGGAAAAGATTTTCTTTCCTCCTTCTATAACAAAATTATTCTTACAGGCGACACCGTAAATTATAATGACAACTACACTCAGCTTGATGGACACAAATGGAACTTGACACAAATGCTTGCTCATGCCCAGGTTCATTGTTTTGAGTTCAACAAATATGGGCTTTGGCAATCAAACCCAATTGGAAAACATCCTGTCTGGAAATGGGAAGGTTACCCTGAATATATAGCAAGGCAAAATGTTGCGCAAACCAATCTTCAAAACGGTATTCGAAGACTGCTGCAAATAGAAGGCACATCCAATGATGGCTGGATGAAGCTGGCTGACAGTACAGAAACGTTAATTGGTTTTGAAGAATACCGATTGCTTATTCAGTATTGTTTGGAAATAAAGAGGCTGACTTTTGTAGAGCTTTTTAAGGACACAACACAAGAAAACATTGTTCGGCAGCAAATGATAAACTGGTATAACAAACAACAAAACTGACAAAGAAGAAAAGCGAACGCACAACCTGAGGCTTGGCAATAGCAGGCTTGTTGGCTTTTTGTTGTTATTTTCAACTTTAATTTTTCAATCAGCTTCGGCTATGGACTGGACGTTATAAAATTCCCTGCCATCGCCAAGCCCTTTAACGTTGGCTGTTATTACTTATGACATTAGGTTGTATCGAATGGCAATTTATTTGCTGCCATGTAGAGTCTATTGCAAACCTAATTTATGACAGTGAAAAATAATTTAGAAAAAGTTGAAGTTGATAAATTCAACAATGAATTAGCAGTGAGTAAAGATTTAATCGCTAAGGGAGACTTCAGAGAAGCTTTATCTCATTTAATGACAGCTCACAAGATTGGACATGCGTCAAAGAAAATGCATCTTCAAGTACATAAATTACTAATTAAACTTGGCTGGCTAATGAAATCGCCACAGCTTATCCTGACACAAACTGGACTCTTTTTGGCAGCTTGGATTTTTGAATAGATTGTAAAAAGTTGACAATTTTAAACGGGCATTTGATATGGAAGCTTGTGTAAACCAGACATGCAGCCAACATAAAGTTTTCTGTTATGCTGGCTGGCACTTTTCACTTCAAAATTTGTAATTCTATTTATCGTTAGTAAGTTATTCAGCCGGCGGAAGGCTAATGCCAGTATAGCAAAAAGCCGGAGCCGTAAGCTGCTATTTTTAAAGACAAAGAGAAAGTATGAACACAAACGACAAGGGAAAAACAATGATGGAATACCGTTATCACCATCTGGGAATTCCTACTGACGTAGTCAAACCAAATGAACGGTATAGCGAGAACTTCAAAATGTATACCTCTGACAATGATGGTGACTTTAGAATACAGTTTCACAGATTTGAAAAAGACAGTCCTTTACATCCAATTATAAAAAGCAATCCTCATGTTGCCCTGCAAGTCGATAATTTAGAAGCGGTAATAAAGGGACGAGAAATTTTACTGGGTCCTTTTGAGCCTATCGAACGATATAAAGTTGCTATTATTAACGATGGAGGGATGCCCATAGAATTTATAGAAACTGACCTTACTATTGAAGAGTTGTGGGGCAAAGCCAAAACAAACAGCGACTTAAATGTGGACGGATTGAAACAACCCAACGGACAAACAAATAGTTAACATTTGCTTGCCTAAATAGTGGCTGACGAGCGTCGCTTAACTATGGTAACTGTATTGAACAATATAACTGCGTTTGAACTGACAGAACATGAATTGCCGCTACTTCGGCAAGCAGCGAGCCGTTAACAACAATTTTTAGAAACCTGTATGCTTAGAATAACACAACTGATAATGTATGGTCTTCTCATTTTTTCAACTACCTCTTTTGGACAATCTGACGACTCTGTAACAGTTAATAAATGGTTGAATACGGTTACTACGAATGCAATTACAGAACCCAAAGCAGGCGAAACTTTCCATCATGCAACTGCAGGTTACGCACTTTATTTTTCGCAGGTTGACTCTCTGCAGGTTCCTTACTTAGTGTATGTTCCTACTACCTATAATCCCACTAAATCTTATCCATTAGTTGTTTATTTACATGGCGGCGTGGTAAGTATCGATAGCTTTCAATATAAAAAACCTTCATTCGCTCAAGAGCCCATATTTAGTGTTGCTGACAAATACAATGCAATCGTTCTATATCCTTACGGAAGGAAAAATTTTGGATGGGTAAAACAAGAGAAAGCATTTACTAATATCCTTACTATTATCAGCGAAGTTGAGAGAAAATATAACGTTGATAAACACCGTATTTTCCTGGGAGGAATGTCGAACGGGGCTTCCGCAGCCTTTTGGTTTATTACAAACAAGCCTGAGCCGTTTGAAGCGTTTTATGCTTTTAGCCCGCTACCTAAACTGTATAAGAGCGATATTAATTACCGCAACATCACTGCCGGCAAACCGCTTTACTCTATCAATGCAAAAGATGATGAAGTTTTTCCGTATTCAAAAGTACTTGCTATCTACAACCAGCATAAAAGTGAAGCCAAAGGCTGGCATTTCGACTCACTCCTTACCGGTAATCATGGTTTTATTTATGATGACTCTGGTTCTGTAATTATTGACAGGCTTTTCGACAAGTTGTTCAGTAATGAATCTTTACAACAACGCGTGCTGAGCGACTCTCTAGCGCAGCAATTAAATGCGATTGATGAATTAGACCAGCGATACAGAAATCAAATGGAAGAAGTGCGGATGAAGTATGGCGGCGGAACCAAAGAAATGAAAACGCTGTTTACACTAATGAACGAAGCAGATTCTGTTAATCTGGTAAAGGTAAAAGCGATTATAGACAAGTATGGCTGGTTGGGCGCCGATGTAATTGGAGACCAGGGAAACACTACTTTGTTTATGGTTATTCAGCATTCGGATGTAAAGACGCAGGAAGACTATTTACCTCTTATGAGGCAGGCGGTTGCGAATGGTAAAGCAAAAGCAAGCAGTTTGGCTTTACTGGAAGACCGGGTGGCTATGTTTGAAGGTAAAAAGCAAATTTATGGAAGCCAGCTTAGGTGGGATATGAAAAACAACACTTACCTTATTGCACCAATGGACGACCCGGATAATGTAGATAAAAGAAGAGCCTCGGTTGGTTTAGGAAGCCTTGCAGAATACCTGTCGAATTTTGGGTTAACATGGAATGTAGAGCAATACAAAAAAGACCTTCCCCAAATTGAAGCCGCATTCAAAGCGATAAAATAAGACTTCTGCTAGCCGCGTGTTTCAAAATTGTGGCTGGAGGTAAAGCTTTCAACTAAAATTTGCTATTTTGCTTTTGTGGTAAATTGGAGCTGACTTTTTTCAAATGCCACAACTTCATAAACACTTTTCTGTTGTAGGCAATTTTCTAACACTGCAATTTCTAACAGCGTATGATAAAATCAAAAAACTTTTGGATAGCCGCTATATTAATAGCTGTTATTCCACTGCTGGCAATTGATATTATACAGCATTATCTTGACTGGCAGAAAGATGTGAGATGGGAATTGATTGACATTGTTCAAAACACGTATTCTTTAAACAAACAGCAGAAAGCCGATGTTCTTGATAAAGTTTTTGAAAGAAACCAGACGCTTACTTTCCTGATTTATATAAAAAGCTTCTGCATTTTAATTTTTTTAATTCTCAGTATTTATTTTTTTAGACGTTACCGACAACAAGGAAGACCGAAGTTTTTAAAACCATTTCTTTATACCCTTGCTTTACTGGCTTGCTTTGTATTCACAAAAGTGTTTTTAGTAAACAGAATGAATACAAGCAGCGATATTCACATTTTAACTCTTAACGCCGAGGATACATCATTTAAAAAGCTGTATGAAGATAACTTTAAAGGGAAAGTAGTTTATATAGATTTTTGGGGAACTACTTGCGGACCTTGTTTGGCAGAGTTCAGAGATTTTACAGAGCCTTTGAAGGACAAGTTTAAAAATAGAAATGACCTGAGTTATCTTTATGTTGCTCAGGGAAACGAATATCTATGGCATGAACAAATAGACAAGTACAATGTAAAAGGCTATCACCTTTTTGTAGATGAAAAGCAATACGAAAACCTCTATAAGACATCTACAAAAGATAGTTTGGTATTGATGCCCCATTATTTGATTCTTGACAGAATAGGAAATGTTATTGAACCTAATGCTAAGCAACCGAGTAATGGTGATTCGTTATATGTTCAATTAGACAAATACCTAGCACAACACTAAATAACTAGTAAACTGAGCGCAGCAAATGCTTGCTGTCATAGCGATTAGCGGAAGACAATCAACATCAGTTTTTCAATTGAACAGTATATTTTTATCTGGGCTGATGCAACTCTAAGTCCACTTTTAGCAAGCAATGAATTGTAATCTTCAATCGATAATTTAAATAATGCATTATAAGGGAGAGAAAAAATTTCAACACTGCAAAAGCTCCGAAGATGAGCGAGTTTTTTCTGCAAGCCGTAATTGCCGGAGATTATAATTTTTCTTTCGGGAACTCCTGGTTTAGATCTCCAATCCGGCAAACCGGTATTCTTATTTCCATTGAATGCATTGCGCTTGCTTAACATGGCAAAGCTGCATTAAAAATGGCACTGTTGTTTTCATCAAGCCATACTAAAAGCTGCTATAGCTTTTATTTTCTAAAATAGAGAGATATTCGGCTTGCCTTTTATAAAAATATGTAAAATCACTATTTCCTCAGTTCACATGATATCAATCGTACAAGAAGGGTGTTTATATTTGAAATAGGTTAACTGTTTATTGTATTTACCAGAACACTGACAGAACTTTTAGAGCTGTCTTTCAAAATATAAACATTAGTTTTTATGATTAGAAGTGGTATACTGCTATCGCTTATTCTTCTGTTAGTGTCCATTATTTCCTGTAAGAAAGATTTTAATAATCAATCGCAACAAGTCAGTCTTTCTTCTTCCACTCTTTCTTCTTTTTCATTTCTCAAACAGAATAATCCCGGTTTAGATTCCGACATTGTCTGCACCATAAGCGGGGATAGTATTGTGTGCGTGTTGCCGTTAAGTGTAAACAGAGATTCTTTGGTGGCAACGTTTACTACTTCTGATACTGCAAATGCGGTAACCGTTAATGGGGTGAAACAGATAAGTAACATTTCGATCAATAATTTCAGCGGCACTGCAGATTATAACATTGCGGAACCCGGCAATACAGAAATGACTTATAAGGTGATTGTCTATCGTTTTACGGGCTTACCTATTCTCTATCTAACTACAGATGGCGCAGCACCTGTTACTTCCAAATATACTTATGTAAGCGGGCAGATCTCTCTTGATTCGAACAGCAAAAACTTCAGCAGCTATAATGGTAAAATGAAGATGAAGCTGCATGGCAATTCGACGCTTGTATTTCCTAAGCTACCCTATAAAATTAAGCTCTCTTCAGCTGCTTCCCTGCTGAATATGCCGGCAGCGAAAGACTGGATTCTGTTGGCAAATTATCAGGATAAAACATTGATACGTAATTATCTTGGTTTAAAGGAAAGCCAGATGTTTGGCCTGCCTTATACACCACGAAGCCAGTTTATAGAGTTATTTATGAATGGCGAATATGAAGGAAACTACGAACTTACGGAAGAGATTGAAATAGACCCTAACCGGGTGAATATAACCGAAATGTCTTCTGTCGATGTAGACTCGAATAGTGTTACAGGCGGGTATTTAATGGAATTCGATCATCATCCTGACTCAACTGATATTACATTCTCTCTTCACTCCGGCTTGCCGGTTACGCTTCACGACCCCGACGATAATATTGCTGCCCAAAATAGCTACATACAGAATTATATGCAGCAAACGGAAGATGCCATTAATGCCGATAATTTTACCGATCCCATAAATGGTTGTGCAAAATACCTGGATGAAGAAACCTTGATCAACTGGTATTGGGTAAATGAATTGACAAAAAATAATGATGCCGTTTTCTTTTCCAGTTGCTGGATGTATAAAGACAGGAACGATGTGCTGAGGTTTGGTCCAGTCTGGGATTTCGACATATCTGCCGGAAATGTCAATTATAATGGCAATGATAATCCTGAAGGCTGGTGGGTAAATAGTGCGTTGTGGCTGCAACGTTTATTTCAGGATACCGCTTTTACGCAAAAAGCCATTGCCAGATGGAAAGTGATACGACCTTCTCTTGACAGCTTGAACACTTATATTGATGCGACAGCAGGCTCTTTGCAATATTCAGAAAAACAAAACTTCACCAGATGGAATATTTTAAATCAATTGGTTGGGGCAAATGTGGAGGCCGCCGGTTCCTACCAGGGAGAAGTTGATTACTTAAAAAGCTGGATGCAACAAAGAATAAACTGGATAGATGCTAACCTGGCATCGCTGCAAAAGTAACAGTAATCATTTCTTACTGTTGCTTTCTGTTGCTTTCGTTCAAGATGGTCCTATAACGCTTACAATGCAGTGTGATGTTAAACCCTGTAATCACACTGCATTGTAAGCTGTAACAAATGGTTTGCAACGCTGCGACCTTTCTGGCAGCCCCATTTTAACCATAAATAAACGCTTGCCTTTACCGCGATACAAACTACTTTTGCGGCTTCAAAAAATTTAATCGGAGACAAGAATGTTAAGTGCGAAAAATATAACGCTCGCGTATGGTAAACGAGTGCTGTTCGATGAAGTGAACATCAGCTTTACCAAGGGAAATTGCTATGGTGTAATTGGTGCTAATGGTGCCGGAAAATCTACCTTTTTAAAGATACTGAGTGGTGAGATAGAACCTAACAAAGGCAATGTAGAAATTAGCAAAGGTGAGCGCCTGGCTGTTCTGAATCAGAACCAGTTTGCTTTCGACAACCAAACGGTTTTAAACACCGTGCTGATGGGGCATAAGAAAATGTGGGGCCTGATGCACGAGCGCGAAGCTATCTACGCTAAAGAAGATTTCAGTGAAGAAGATGGTATGCGCGCGGGCGAACTGGAAGCCGAGTTTGGTGAGATCGGCGGGTACGAAGCCGAAAGTAACGCAGGCAATTTGCTGAGCGATCTGGGTGTGAAGGAAGAGTACCATCAAAGCCTGATGAAAGATATACCAGCCACCTACAAACTACGTGTGTTGCTGGCGCAGGCACTGTTTGGCAACCCCGATATTTTATTGTTGGATGAGCCGACCAACGGATTGGATATTGAAACCATTGGCTGGCTGGAAAACTTCCTTGCCGATTATGAAAACATCGTGTTGGTGGTAAGCCACGACCGTCACTTTCTAGACCAGGTTTGTACCAATGTTGCCGATGTGGACAGAAGTAAGATTAAAACGTTTTCGGGCAATTATACTTTCTGGTACGAAAGCAGCCAATTGATGGCGCGCCAGATAAACGATAAGAATAAAAAGAATGAAGACAAGCGCGCCGCTTTGCTCGATTTCATTGCGCGCTTTAGCGCTAATGCATCGAAAAGCAAGCAGGCTACCTCGCGTAAAAAGGCTTTGGAGAAACTGACGATTGAAGAAATAGAACCATCAAACCGCAAATATCCAGGCATTATCTTTCAACCACAACGCGAAGTAGGAAACCAGATTTTAAACGTGGAAAACCTGCGCAGCAGCAGTAACGATGGTCGAAAACTGTTTGATAAAGTAACCTTTTCCATTAATAAAGGCGAGAAGATTGCATTCATCAGCCGCGATACACTGGCAGTTACTAATTTTTTTGAAATCATCAATGGAAACTTGCAGCCTGATGCCGGTAAGTTTGAATGGGGAACCACCATTACGAAAGCTTATTTACCGGTAGAAAACAACGAATTTTTTGAACAAGGATTGACGTTGTTGGATTGGCTTCGCCAGTTTGTTCCACCAAATGTTACCGATGCAGATGAACCTTTTTTGCGCGGCTTTTTAGGTAAGATGTTGTTTAGTGGTGACGACATCATGAAGAAGACCAACGTATTGAGTGGTGGTGAAAAAGTGAGATGTATGATCAGCCGAATGATGCTGCAAAACCCGAACCTTATTATCCTTGACCAGCCTACGAATCACCTTGATTTGGAAAGCATTCAAAGTTTTAATGAAGGCTGTCAGAACTTCCCTGGCATTGTAATGATCACGAGCCAGGATCATACATTTATTCAAACCGTTGCCAATCGTATTATTGAATTAACGCCAAAAGGAATTATTGACCGGCTGATGACATACGATGAGTATATGGCGGATGCAAGAGTACAGGGTTTGAGAGAGGAAATGTATAAGTAGATTAGAATTGAATAAGTAAGATTGAATATTGGTCAGCCTTTTGGAATCAATATTCAATATTCAATCTTACTTATTACCTGATCAGGCTTCTTCCGGATTGGTGAACACACGCTTTAGCGGAACACCTGAGATAGGAGAAACAATAAGCGGAAATTTTTCGACGCGCACAACGCTTGGATCGAGGCCAAAGCCGCGTTCTTCGCTCAGGCTGATTTCTTTAATCCAAAAATGCAGCTTCATAATAATTTTCTCGAAGAAAGGAAGTTCGTTATCGTTCGATAAGTATTTTTCCATTACAATAAATTCAAAATCACCGACAATATTATTGCGCTCGAGGCTTTCGTAACGACTGTAGATATTTACTTCTTTGTTCTTCACTAAATCTTCTACTACTTTCCTGAACATCAGGCTTAGCTTCTGTTCTACACGGAAGCCCAACCGAAACTCGATGCGGATGATATCGTTGGGAATAATATGATCTACTACAAACTCGCAGGTGTAAGGATCGTCGAGAATATCTACATGCACAAACCAATAAATATCGGCGCGCTTGGGCTTTCGGTTTAATATGGAATAAATAATTTTATGTTCGATTTCTCTGGGGTTGTCAGCGCTGGTCAGGTACACTAAATGAGTAGCATGCTTAGGAACCGTTTTGTCATTGCTCAGCTCCTGTATCATGGGTATATAGTGCTCCATCCTTACAAACTCAATGTACCGGTTGCGGATGCGGCGACTGCGAAACCATACATACATTACCACAAACAAAGCACCGCCTACAATCAGCGTAACAAAACCACCATGCGGGAACTTCTCTAAATTGGCAATTAAAAAAGAAATTTCGATGGTAAGATAAACGATGAGATAGAGATAGATAAACCCTTTGTGAGCACGACGGCTTACGAGGTAATTGGCGAACAAAATAGACGTACTGATCATGCAGAGCGTAATAGCCAGACCATACGCTGCGCCCATGCGTGATGCCGACTGAAAATAAAGTGTAATGCCTACGCAGCCTACAAATAATAAGGTATTAATGCCCGGTATAAAAAGCTGTCCCTTCTCTTCAGTGGGATACACAAGCTTCATTTTTGGCCAAAGGTTCAATCGCAATGCTTCGCTGACAAGCGTAAACGAACCACTAATCAAAGCCTGGCTTGCAATGATAGCTGCTGCCGTGGCAATGCCAACACCTACATACAGAAAACTTTCGGGCATCAGCGAAAAGAACACACTTTTCAATTCAATCACCTGGCTTTGGTGGGCAAGAAAATCAGTTGTTTGCTCGGCTTTACCAGCAATCATGTCTTTGGTTGCATATATCAACGCACCCTTGTGCTGGCTCAGTTGCGACAAGAGCCATGCGCCCTGCCCAAAGTAATTCAAGACAAGACAAATCTTTACAAACACCCAACTGATACGGATATTGTCTCTGCCCACATGACCCAGATCGGAGTACAAAGCTTCTGCACCGGTGGTACATAAAAACACAGCCCCAAGGAGCCAGAAACCGTGCGGGTATTTAGTTAATAATTCAATGGCATAATAAGGCGAAAAAGCCCGGAAGATGCTCCAGTCATCGCTGAGATGAAGTAAGCCTAAAGCAGCCAGCATAATAAACCATACCAGCATCAGTGGACCAAAGAGCTTGCCGATAGACGACGTGCCAAACTGCTGCATAAAGAACAGCAACACGAGGATACTGATAACAATAATAACAATGGTGCTCTGCGTGATATTCTCAAAACGGGGAATGATCTCCATACCTTCGATAGCAGAGGTAACCGAGATAGGCGGCGTTATCATTCCATCGGCTAATAATGCGGCTCCGCCAATCATAGCGGGCAATACCAGCCATCGTCTTTGCCGCCTTACCAGAGCATACAAACTAAAAATTCCACCTTCTCCTTTGTTGTCTGCCTTCAATGTGAGAATCACATATTTGATGGTCGTCTGGAGGGTCAGCGTCCAGAAGATGCAGGATAAAGAACCTAAGATTAAAAGCTCGCTAATGACGCGGCCGTTCACTATTTCATTCAATACATAAAGGGGAGAAGTTCCAATATCGCCATATATAATTCCTAAGGCTACTACCAAACCGGCCACCGTAGCTTTACTGGTATGCTTGCTCACAAATAGATTGTATTAATCAAGAGAACAAAGGTATATGGAAATAATCTGTTTATGCTAAAACACACCGTATTCTTGCAGCTTATTTCTGCTTTGAAAAACAAGCGTTTGTTTCTATGTTCTATACAGACTGACAATGATTGTATAAAAATGACAACCGTGCAAATTTGTAGGCAACATTGAGATACTTTTATCACTCTTATTAACGATGAGTGTCCGTAAACTTATTTTGGTGTTGTGTTTTTGCTTTAGGTTTTTGTTTTCGGCACAAGGACAAACCTGTAGTGCTTTAGGACAAACTCCCTCTTCTGCTTTCCCGGTTTGTGGCACCACGAGTTTTATACAGCAAACAGTTCCTATCTGTTCCACACATCCTCTTACTGTTCCCGGCTGCGATGTGCGCGACGGTTACACAGATTACAATCCATTCTGGTATAAGTTTACCTGCTTTGCTTCGGGCACATTGAGCTTTTTGGTAACGCCCAAAGACCTTGGTGATGACTACGACTGGCAGCTCTACGATATTACGGGGCACAATCCGGATGATGTTTTCAGCAATCCATCTCTCGTAATAACGGGCAACTGGGCAGGCACTTATGGCGTTACCGGTGCAAAAAGTGGGGGAGCAAAAAAAATTGAATGCTCATCAGATCCGGCAATAAACGAGAACAGCTTTGCAGCCATGCCTAACCTTGTGAAAGGCCATGTGTACCTGCTGCTGATTAGCCATTTCACCAATTCGCAAAGCGGCTATTCATTGTCGTTTGGCGGGGGCACCGCAAGCATTACTGATACTACGACACCCTCATTAAAAAGCGCACAGCCCAACTGTGAGGGCAACCAGGTTATTGTAAGGCTAAGCAAAAAAATGAAGTGTGCTTCCCTAGCCGCTGATGGCTCAGACTTTACAATTAATGCCGAAGGCGTGAACATTACATCAGCGCAGGCAGTAAGCTGTTCAAGCGGGTTCGATATGGATTCTTTATATCTTACTTTAAGCAGTGCTTTGCCACCAGGCACTTATGCAATTACGGCTAAGAGTGGAAGTGATGGAAATACTTTGTTAGACAACTGTAGTTCTCCACTTGCCGAAGGTTTGTCTTTACCTTTTGTTATTGATCCCAAACAACCGACACCATTCGATAGTATTGCCCCGGTTAGCTGCGCTCCGCAGGTACTGGAGCTTGTTTTTAATAAACCAATCCGCTGCAGTTCGATTGCTGCAGATGGCTCAGATTTTTCGATAGCCGGCACCTACCCGGTTTCTATAGATGCAGCGTATGGCAATTGTGATGGCAATGGTGTAAGCAGTTCTATTTTTCTTCACCTTTCTCATGCACTTACTCAACAAGGCACGTATACTATTGCTACAAAGAATGGATTGGATGGGAATACAATTATTGACGAATGCGGGCAACAAACGCCTACACTGCAAAGTGTATCTTTTTCGGTTAACGATACTGTATCGGCAGCATTTTCGGCATCGCTTGCGTATGGCTGCAAGGCAGACACAGTCAAGGTTTCACATGATGGTAGCCACAATGTGAATAGCTGGCTCTGGACATTTAGTGATGACATTATTCGCACGAAACAAAACAATGAGATCTTTTATACATCTTATGGAGAAAAGGATATTCAATTAATTGTAAGCAATGGTTTCTGCAGCGATACGGCAGCTTCTGTGCTGAATCTTGATAATGAATTGAAGGCAAATTTTATCGCTCCTGCGGTAGCTTGTCCAAACGATAAAATCACCTTTGCTGATACAAGCATCGGTAACATTATCAATTATCGTTGGAGCTTTGGAAACGGTTTTATTTCTACTCAAAAAGATCCGCTGCCGCAAACTTATATACAGGCAAATACAGTTCATGATTATCCAGTGAAATTGTTTGTGGAAAACAACCTGCAGTGCACTGACTCAATCACTAAAATCATCACTGTTCCCTATTCTTGTTTTATTGCCGTTCCATCTGCGTTTACCCCAAATGGAGATGGCATTAACGATTATTTATACCCGCTAAATGCTTACAAAGCCGACAATCTTACTTTCACGGTCTATAATCGTTTGGGGCAGGTTGTTTTTCAAACCAAAGACTGGACAAAAAAATGGGACGGTAATTATGGTAGTCGCCCCCAACCAAGTGGAACTTATGTGTGGACGCTACGATACACGCAGCGAGATACGAATCAGTTTTACTCGCTACAGGGCACTACGGTATTGATACGTTAATCATGTACCCGCATGAAAAAAGCCGACGATATAATTGCCGGCTCATTTATGAAAATCCATCTTACTGTCTGCTAGATCAAATCGTCATCATCATCCTCATCTTCGTCCTCATCGAGGTCATCAATGTCTTCTGTCACTACATCTTCATCATCAAAATCGGCATCGTCCGCATCAGCACCGTCAGCCGCAACTGCGTCGTCAGCTTCATCTACCTCATCCAGGTTATCATCTTCATCGTCCACATCTTCGTCATCGTCATCATCCAAATCATCATCTTCATCGTAGGCGGTAATGGTGGGTGCAAAATTGGGTTCAGTGCCATAGTCAAAGCCATTGAAGTAGTTCTCTGTCTGCAGATCGGTAAGTAGCATAAATTTGAATTTTTTCAAAGGAAATTTATCAATTACTACGCCAACGATTGGCAAACAAATCCAGACTTCAAAAAATAATTTTCCTTTTTGTTTTCTGCGATGACAAAAAGGAAATAAGCTGCTGACATGGAACAGAAAAATCGGTTGTTTTTGTCCAGTCGGTTACCCAATGGATCGAATGATCGAGAGGCGACCAGCGTTCGGGCTCACCATCCATACTAATAATAATGCTGGGCGTTTTAACGGCTGATGCAATGTGCGAAACTCCCGTGCAGTTAGCTATCAAGCATGCCGCATTTTTAATTAATAAAGCCATGCAGCCCAGGCTTGTTTTGCCGGTCAGATTCAAAGGCTCATACGTCATGTTATCAATGACAAGTTGCGTAACGTCTTGTTCATCGGCTGTACCGGTTATTACGGGTGTAAAACCATGTTCTGCGCAAACATCTGCCAACTTTGCAAAAGAGCCGGGCGGCCACTGGCGCCAGGTGCCCCGGGAGCCGGGATGGATGCACACATAGCTTTGTTGATTCAACTGCAGGCGCAACTGTTGCCATTCTTGCTCATCCTCTGTGGTA
>CAZZZH010000011.1:0-19317 GCA_964658445.1 Ilyomonas sp. | reverse complement strand
GTGTTGCATCAGCAACAAGTGCCGGTGAATCTCAGAACCAAAATCGGGGTAATGAATAAAAAGACGCGATTCTACAAATCCCTTATCATAATAAAAACCTGCGAGATGCTTTGCGTTCCATTGCGAAAGCATTTCGTTCACAATGGTTCCATTACCTTGCAACTGCAACAGCAGGTCAAGGTTTTCCTCTTTTATTCTTTGTAAAAAAAAGTCATATTGGGTTTTATCGAAAGGCTGTTCCGGCAAGCCCTCAAAGCCGGGAAACCTGATAAAGCGGTTGAAATATAGATGGAATCTTTTCACAAACGAAGCCGCCCATGGCAAACCTATCAAAACGATTTCCGCATCAGGATAAGCACTTCGCAAGGCTCTAATGGCGGGTACTACATTTAGCATATCCCCTAACTGCAAAGCCCGGAAAACACCAATCTTTCTTATCTCCTGCACAGGTAATATCATAAGAAAAATACTTTGAATTTTATAGCGCCGAATAGGGTCCAGTAAACCGATAAAAAAGGAATCAACAGCGAAGTAAAGACCATTTCTAGAACATGCGAGAGCGAGTGCGAATTATTGTGCAGCCGTATACTGATAAAAGCCATTTCAAACAACAGCCAACAACAAAAAAAAGCAACCGATAATACGTGCAATCCGAAAAATAGAAGAACAACTGCGGTAAGAAACAAAACGATCATCGCGTAATAATTCCAGATTGGTGACACCATTATTTTTTTACGAAACAATGCGGGATGTTTTTTATACAACAGAGCATTGAACATACTTTTCTTTTGCTCGCGCAAACTCACGCCCCACGTGGCTTTGCGTACTGGGTGCAGCACAACAGCTGCTTCTACTTTTTTAATCGGGATGTCAGCATTTAGCAGCTTAAATTCAAACTCACTATCCTCACGCCAGGCCATGGTGAACGCTTCATCAAAACCTTCGATTTGTTGTAAAGCCACTCTTGTGCAGGCACAATTGGCAGTTACAAAATCTGCTGTTTCCAGGCCTGCTGTATTCCTTTCAAAATCGGTTGGGCTCTTTGCTAAAGGCACATTGACTTTTCCGGTAAATGCAATTTCTTTTTTACCATTTTCTAGGTATGCATTCCAATAGTTTTGCAACCAGGTGAAAGAAGGTTGCGTATCGTCATCTGTAAAAAGAATAAGCTCTCCCTTTGCCGTTTGCCAGCCTAGGTTTCGGGCTGCTGCAGGCCCGCTTTTTTTGGTTAGCGATGTATAAATGAGATTTGCCTTTTTATACTTTATAAAGTCACTTATCCAGGTTGCTGTCTCTTCGTCTTTACCATCTGAAACCACAATTATTTCGTACGTCCCGCTAAACGTTTGATGGCAGATCATACCTAAACAAATTTTCAACAAATGCGCACGCCGGTAAGTAGGAATAACAACCGAAATATTCACTTCATTTCCCTCTGTTTTCATAAACCGTTATGATACTAAAGCCGCTTCACTGCTAAGTACTTTGTTTACACTTTTTTCATCGCTTTCTTCCAATTCAAAATCACGCTGCAAAGGCTTTTTTTCCAGCAAAAACGAACCAATCACCAATGCGTCAAAAGGTGATGTCCAGAAGCATTCAACAGCATCGCGTGGTGTGCATACAATCGGCTCACTGCGCGTGTTGAAGGATGTATTAACTAACACTGGAACACCGGTGAGTTTTTTAAATTCTTTCAGCAATTCATAATATAACGGATGCTGCTGTTCATTGATGGTTTGTATGCGTGCTGTGCCATCCACATGCCGCACGGCGGGAATTTTATCGGCTTTGTCGGGCTTTACAGCATATACAAACAACATGAATGGCGAATAGTGCGCGTGCTCAAACCAATGTGATGCATCTTCTTCCAGCACTACGGGTGCTACAGGACGAAAGTCTTCGCGGTCTTTAATCTCATTCAACCTTTGCTGCATGTTTTCATTGATGGGCGAGGCTAAAATAGAACGCGCACCCAAAGCTCGTGGGCCAAATTCCATCCTGCCCTGGTGCCACCCAATAATCTTATCGTTTGCCAATAACCGGGCAGTCTCTTTGGCTACATTGTCTAGCTTTCGGTAAGGTACTTTTGTCCATTTTAAAAATGACTCGATCTCACTATCACGGTATTCTGGTCCCCAGTAACAATGATCCATGACGAATGATTTCTCTTCGCTTTTTCTTTGTTCCGAATCTATCCACAAAGCTGCACCCAACGCGGTTCCGTCATCGCCGGATGCAGGCTGCACCCAAATATTTTTAAACGATGTATTGTTCTTAATCACAGAATTAGAAACACAGTTCAAAGCCACGCCACCAGCGAGACACAGGTTATCCTCGCCTGTTTTATTGTATAACCAGTTGGCAAGCTTTAGCACTGTTTCTTCTACTGCTTTTTGCAGTGAATGTGCTATATTAAAATGCATCTCACCAAAGGCATCGTTACGTAACCGTTTCTTTCCAAAACGTTCTTCCAGGCGATAGTCATCGATGGTATAAGTGCCATCATCGTTCACATGAATCATCGAACGAAATTCATCGAGGTAAACCGGCTTGCCGTAAGATGCCAGCGCCATTACTTTATATTCATCTGAGGAATGCAGGAAGCCAAGATGAGTCGTAACCGCCTCATACAACAAACCCAATGAATGAGGTATCATTACTTCGCCAATTTTATTCAATTCATTGTTTTTGCCAACATAATAAGAGGTGCTTACTTCTTCTCCTCTCCCGTCAATTGTCATCACAGCAGCAGAACTGTAAGGCGAGCACAAAAAAGCACTGGCAGCATGCGCTAGATGATGATTTACAAAATGCCATTTTTGAGGTTCGGCTTTCGCATTCACAAAACGTTTTTGAAGATGATGAGGATAACCATCTGCCAGCATAAAAGGCGCTTGTTCGATATAAGATTTAAACAGATTGTCCCATTCACCATAAATGGTTGTGCCTACATTTTTATTGATTAGCGAAGGATCGAAAGAGTAGGCAAAATGATCAACATCCGATAGATGAATTCCCGCTACGCTAAGACAATAGTCAATTGCATGATAAGGTAGTTCCCAGGTCGAAAACGGAACCGGACGCTTACTGTGTTTGATGTGCGTAAAGCGCTCTTCTTCAGCCGCAGCAAGCAGCAAGCCGTCTTTGATAAGGCAGGCTGCGCCATCATGAAACGCAGCATTGAGACCAATTGTGTACATGTAATGGTGTTTATAAGTGAAGTCAATTCAAGAAATGAAAACAGGCTGAGCACACACAGTATTTATGTGCCATGGCTGATGTTTTTCCGGTCGCTTTTCAAAAGGCTGTGCAGACAAATACCAAACCACACTTCTCAAATTTTTAGTAAAAGCCTATTTATACGAATCTTTCAAAGTGTTCAACGCTGATAAACATTTACATAAACATGATGTTCAACAAAAAGATTCTTAATTCCCCATTTTCTTTATTGATATGTTCATGTAGAAGCGCTTCTACAAACAAAAAATAACCCATCGGTAAACGTCTGAAACGCTTGTTGTTACTGGTTTGGCATCATTTTACTGATTCGCTTCGCACACGTTGCGAAAGCAATGGCACCTATGAATAAAAAACGCCTCAGAATTTTTACGTGGCATATCCACGGTACATACCTGTATTATCTGTCGCAGGGCGATTATGATATTTTTATACCGGTAAAAGGTGAGAAAACGGAAGGTTATTATGGCCGTGGAGAAACGTTTCCATTTGGTGATAATGTAATAGAAATCCGCGCTGAAGAGGTAAAGAATATTGCTGTTGATTGTATTCTTTTTCAAACTTATAAAAATTATCTTTTTGACCAGTATGAGATTCTATCGGATGCCCAACGGCAGCTTCCGCGCATATATGTTGAGCATGATTCACCGCCTAAATCGGCATCAGAGCAAAAGCATTTGATGACTGACCCTAACGTGTTGATGGTACATGTTACGCACTTCAACAAATTAATGTGGGACAACAATGAAAGCGGCATCACCAAAGTGATTGATCACGGCGTCATTATGCCTTTGCACACTTACAAGGGAGAGTTACAGAAAGGAGTAGTTATCGTTAACCATTTGCATCAACGTGGGCGAAAATTAGGCGCAGATATTTTTGAAAAAGTACGGGAAAAGATTCCGCTCGATTTGATTGGAATGGGTACGAAAGAATATGGAGGCTTGGGCGAAGTGCTGCATCCTCAGATGCCTCTTTTCATTAGTCAATACCGTTTCTGCTTCAACCCGATAAGATGGACAAGCTTAGGTCTTGCTGTACTGGAAGCAATGGCTGCAGGGTTACCGGTCGTCGCGCTTTCCACAACTGAATATACAACTGTAATCAGAGATGGAATCAATGGCTTTATTCATACCGATATAGATTACTTGATAGAGAAGATGCAGCTTCTTTTAGAAGACAAAACTATGGCAACTACTTTGGGTAATGAAGCCCGGAAAACAATAGAGAAACGATTTAATATCACTCGATTTGTAAACGATTGGGAACAAGTGTTTATGCTTTCCTTACACCAAAATAAACAAACCTATGAAAAAGAAAATCGCATTTATCAGTGAGCATGCGTCGCCACTCGCAACGCTGGGTGGCATTGATAGTGGAGGACAAAATGTGTATGTAGCCGAACTGCCGAAACACCTTGTCGAATTGGGATATGAGATCGATATTTTTACAAGAAAAGAAAGTGATATTAACACAGTTGTTAATTGGCTTCCCGGCCTGAGGGTTATTCATGTAAAAGCTGGCCCCGAAAGAATGATTGCAAAAGAGGAATTGCTCAGCTACATGGATGAATTCACAAATAATATGGCTCAGTTCATTATTGAAGAGAACCTCTGTTATGAACTCATTCATGCTAACTTTTTCATGTCTGCATTAGTAGCTTCTAACATCAAACAAAAATTCGGTGTTCCCTACACGGTCACGTTTCATGCGTTAGGCTTGGTGCGGCAACTGCATCAAAAAGAAATGGACAAATTCCCTGAAAGCCGCATCAACATTGAGAAAAGCATTGTTCAGGATGCTGACCAGTTAATTGCCGAATGCCCACAGGACAAAGACGATTTAATAACACATTACGGAGCTGATGCAAACAAAATAACCATCATTCCCTGTGGCTTCAGTAACAAAGAGTTTTACCCGATAGAAAAATCAACAGCAAGGAAAGTTTTGAATCTTCCGCAGCATGAAAAAATATTACTTCAGTTAGGCAGAATGGTACCGCGTAAAGGAGTCGACAATGTGATAAAAGCAGTCGGCAAGTTAAAAGCTTCATTAGAGTCAATACATCTTATTGTTGTGGGGGGCGATGCCGATACGCCGGACCCTAAACTGACACCGGAAATTGCAAGGTTGATGGAAGTAGCAAACAAGGTCAATGTGCAGTCTCGCATTACGTTTGTGGGCAGAAAAACGCGCGATGTATTGAAGTATTATTACGCAGCCGCAGACTTGTTCATTACTACACCTTGGTATGAGCCATTTGGCATCACGCCACTGGAAGCGATGGCTTGCGGAACACCAGTAATTGGGGCCAACGTTGGTGGTATAAAGTATAGCATTGCCGATGGCAAAACAGGTTTCCTGGTGCCACCAAACAATCCCGAAGCTTTGGCAGAAAAGATAGAACAGGCATTGAGTTGCGAGGATACATTATCGCTCATGAGCAGAAACTGTGTTCATCGGGTAAATAATCTGTTTACCTGGAAGCGGGCAGCCACTTGTTGCGATGCTTTATACACTAAAATGACGTCTGACAAATTTAGGCCAATGCCATTAGCAAAGAGTTGGATAAACAACGAGCAGTTTGCTTCGCCTGAAGTGATTTCAATGATTCAGGATAGAATGTTAGCTAACTTTGCAGCGAAGTAAAAGAATGAACAAAGCAGTTTTTATTGATAAAGATGGAACGTTAATTCATGACGTTCCTTACAACGTCAACCCTGAATTGATTACGCTTACCGATACGGCGATACCCGCTTTAAAACAACTGCAGGACGGCAACTTTTTACTCATTGTTATATCAAATCAAAGCGGTGTAGCGCGTGGCTATTTTGAAGAAAAAGACTTGGAAACGGTAAGTGATGCTATTTCCAACTTATTAGCTGTAGAAGGCATAACCATTAGCGGATTTTACTATTGTCCCCATTACGAAAGAGGAACTGTAGAAGAATACAGCTTCGCTTGCGATTGTCGCAAACCCTTGCCAGGATTGATTTTGCAGGCTGCGAAGGATTTTGAGGTTGATCTTTCTCAATCATGGATGATAGGTGATATTCTGAACGATGCCGAGGCGGGCAACTCCGCCGGTTGCAAAACGATCTTAATCGACAATGGCAATGAAACCGAATGGAAATGGAATGATAAAAATAAACCAACCTACATCGTGCAAAACCTCTTTGAAGCCGCTAACATGATTACAAAACATTCATGAATGAAGCAGGTGAATTGAAGGTGAAAAATGTGCTCTGCATTCGTGCTGATAACATGGGTGATGTGCTGATGACAACTCCTGCATTGCGCGCATTGAAAGAAACATATGGTTGTAAAATAACTGTGCTCACGTCTGCAATGGGCAGCCTGATTACTCCTTTTATTAAAGAGATCAACGAAACGATTGTAGCGGATGTGCCCTGGGTAAAAACAGAAAAACCAACAGAGGAAATCTCTTTTAAAAACTTAATTCAAATCCTTTCGGGTTCTGCATTTGACGCAGCCATTATTTTTACAGTTTATAGCCAGAATCCTTTGCCAGCAGCTATGTTAGCTTTCTTGTCGGGCATACCTGTAAGAATCGCTTATTGCAGGGAAAACCCTTATTCACTTCTTACGCATTGGATACCGGATGAAGAACCTTATCATTTTATACAACACCAGGTAGAGAGGGATTTAAAATTGGTGGCTTGTATAAATGCTTTTGCATCATTACAACAGTTGTCGGTTTATTACCGCGCTGAAGCTAAAGAAACGGCAACAAAAAAGCTGACAGCGATCGGTGTCGACCTGCAAAAACCATTCGTCATTTTTCATCCCGGCGTAAGTGAAGAGAAGCGGAAGTATCCAAGCCAATTGTGGATTGAAACTGGAAAGCATTTTCTGCAAACTCATTCTTACCAGATTCTTATTACAGGATCAAAACAGGAAGCTGAATTATCAAATAAAATTCAAACTGGCATTGGTTTTCCCTGCTTTTCGGCAGCCGGATTATTCACTATTGAAGAGCTTATTGCAGTCATCGATTTATCGGCTTTGCTTCTATCAGTAAACACCGGCACCGTACACATAGCCGCTGCTTTGCAGAAGCCCGTGGTGGTTTTGTATGCGCTCACCAATCCACAACATACGCCTTGGCTCACACCTTCGAAGGTCTTGTATTTTTCGGTTGAAGAAAAACTAAAAAGCCGCAACCAGGTGGTTGATTATGTAAGTAACCATATTATGGATAAAAACATACCTTACCCAAAACCAGCCGCAGTAGTTGAAGCAATGGATTCTTTGCTTCACAATCAGACGATCTCTCAATAAATCAAATCTTCATAAGCACTTTGCAACTCGTTGTAGGCATGGTTATCCTTCGCTTCTTTTGCCGCTTTCATTCCTCGTTCATACCATTCAATAGCAGCTTTAGTTTCATTATTCCGTTCTAACAATTTGGCTAAATGATAATAAGAACCAACATAATCGGGAGATTCGCTGAGTATGGTCGTAAACAACTGTTTTGCTTCTTCGTCTTTGCCTTCTTTAATCCATTCCAAAGCCAAAGCATGGCGTAGAAAGTTATCGTGAGGCGAAGTTTGCAGCATTTGTTGTATCCGTTCTATCCGATTCATGGTATAAAAATAGCAAAGGATTGGGAGACAAATTTTCAACTACCCTTTTGTAGTTGTAACAGTATGAATCATGAGTAACAATATAAGTTTATGAGGTTCTTTTCCATCGCCGTTGCGATGATTGTATTCTCTTTATCTGGTCTTGCACAGACGGGCAACGGAGACCAGAAGCTGGCGCTAAAAAAACTGCAGTGGATGATTGGAAGTTGGAGTGGCACAAGCACTGTTACAACAGAGAATCAGAAGAGGATTACGCATATTAAAGAAACCGTTCAGCCTTCTCTCGGCGGCACTATTTTATTGATTAATGTAAGAGCCACCGATGCCGATACATTTACCAACAAACAGTCTTTGGCTTATACTTCTTTCTCAGTGATTTCTTTCGATACAAAAAAGAAAACCTACCGGTGGACTAGCTGGCGAACCAATGGAAATGATTATGAAGAAGAAAACTTCGAGGTTGGCAATCAGTCGTTTGATTATACTTCTCACGAACGAGGCGGACAAGTGCGTTACAAAGCAAACCTTGATAGCAAGGGCGAATTCTTAGAGACCGGCGAGTACTCTACCGATGGAGCGACCTGGAAAGAATTTATCACTATGAAACTATTGAAAAGCAAACGGTAGAATGACACATCATTTATTGTTTCCTTTCTTTACCGAACGTCCTTTTTGTAAAGACGGATTTCCATACTTATTCTTTACCGAATCGATGGCTTTATAAAGATTATTCTTCTTGTCAACATCATTAAATAAACTTCCCTGAATTGCGTCGGAGGATAAGTCACTTAGCCGTACGCCCAGCAACCGCACAAGACGTTTATCATCATACAATAATCGAAACAATTGCTTTGCAACGGGTATCAGTTCATCATCCTGAAATGTAGCATTGATGCTGGTTTGCCGCGATACTGTTTCAAAATTGTTGTATCTTATCTTTACGGTCAGGCAGCCGGCAAGTTTTTCATCCTGTCTCAGTTCATAAGCTACTTTTTCTGTCATGCGCACCAGTTCGCTTAGCAGAAATTCGGGGTTGCCTGTAAATTCATGAAATGTATTTTCGGTGGAAATCGATTTCGCTTCGCGCTCGTTGTTCACTTCGCCTTCATAAATTCCTTGCGCTTTCAGCCATAAATCAGCACCGTATTTACCCAGTTTTTCTTCTAGGTCTTTGGGCGAAAACAAAAGAATATCGCGGATATACTGAATGCCGACTGATTGCAGCTGATGATAGGTTTGCTTGCCAACACCCGGAATCTTATTTACGGTTAATGCACCCAGAAAGTCCTGCTCGCTGCCGGGGCGAATGAATAAATAGCCATTGGGTTTGGCTTCGTCGGTTGCAATCTTCGCTACCAGTTTGTTGGAAGCTAACCCGAAAGAGATAGGCAATTGGGTGTTATCAATAATTTCCTGTCGTAAATCTATTGTCCATTGATATACATCAAAGAAAGCATCCATCCCGGTAAGGTCAATATAGAATTCATCAACCGAAGCTTTTTGGAATAAAGGTGCCCTTGCCGCAATGATATCAGTAACCCATCTTGAATAACGGCTGTATTCACTGTACGTTCCCTTTACGACAACAGCATTCGGACAAAGCTGCATCGCTTTACCCATAGGCATAGCACTGTGCACGCCATATTTTCTCGCCTCGTAAGAAGCTGCCGATACGACGCCTCGCTCGCGGCTTCCGCCTACCACCACTGGCTTTCCTTTTAGTGAAGGATTGTTCAGTATCTCGACGCTTACAAAAAAAGAATCGAGATCGAAGTGAGCGATGTATCGTTGTTGAGGAGGCATAATTTGCATAACCGATTGGTTCAGCAATATACAAAATCTGGAGTCGATTGTCCTCGTTTTCTTCCCTTAAAGCACTGACCAACCGCTCAGCTTTCTCCATTCTTTAACTTATATCCACTGCCTTCTGGTCTGTGCCTTCTATCTTTGCCTGCCAAAATTTCTTGTATCCCTTGTTGGCAATGAATTTGACCAATAAGAACAATCAATTTAATGATGATGACAGACGAAAAAAACAGAGACCAAAATAGCGTTGATACAGCAGAAGCGACAGAATTTAATATTACGACTGACGAAAATGCAGCCGGAACCACGCACCTGAATGAACCGGTTAGCAACGACGACGAGGTAGATCAGCTAACCAGCCAGCTCGCCGAGCAGAAAGACAAATACATCCGCCTGATGGCTGAGTTTGAAAACTACAAGCGCCGCACCTCTAAGGAACGGCTGGAACTAATTCAGACAGCAGGTAAAGACATCATTGTTTCTTTGCTGGATGTGATGGACGACTGCGACCGTGCCGAACGACAAATGAAGAACAGCAACGATATTGAGCAGATAAAAGAAGGTATTCAACTGGTGTTTAATAAGCTGCGCAATACGATGCAGTCGAAAGGCTTGAAAGCAATGGACAGCCGGCAGCAAGACTTTGATGTGGAAAAACACGAAGCTATCACCGAAATACCGGCACCCAATAAAAACCAAGTTGGAAAAGTATTGGACGAAGTGCAAAAAGGTTATTATCTCAATGATAAGATTATCCGGTTTGCGAAAGTAGTGGTAGGAAAGTAGGGCAATAGGCTAATTTGAAAATGTGGAAATGTCCATTTTCACATTTTCAAACCTTCAAATTTTCAAATTAAATAATGGCAAAACGAGATTATTACGAAGTACTGGGCGTGAGTAAATCAGCATCCGGCGATGAGATTAAGAAGGCTTATCGAAAAGTAGCCATGCAGTTTCACCCTGACAGAAACCCCGGCGACAAAGCGGCAGAAGAAAAATTTAAAGAAGCTGCCGAAGCCTACGAAATATTGAGCGATGGGGACAAAAAAGCTAAGTACGATCGCTTCGGTCACCAGGCGTTTGGGCCGGGCATGAGCGGTGGCGGCGGTTTTGGCGGCGGCGGTATGAATATGGAAGACATCTTCAGCCAGTTTGGAGACATCTTTGGCGAAGGCATGTTTGGTGGTATGTTCGGTGGCGGTGGTGGCGGTGGCAGAGCCAGCCGCGGCAGAGGCGCACGTGGAAGCAATCTTCGCGTGAAGATTAAACTGACCTACGAGGAAATGGCGAAAGGCGTTACCAAAAACATCAAGGTAAAAAAATACGTCCCTTGTTCGGTTTGTAATGGCTCGGGCGCAAAAGATAAAAGCAGCATACAAACTTGCCCTACCTGCCACGGCAGTGGGCAGGTAAAGAAAGTGTCCAACACTTTTTTAGGACAAATGCAAACCGTAAGCACCTGCCCTACCTGTAATGGCGAAGGCTCAACCGTTACGGCAAAGTGTGGCAACTGCAAGGGCGAAGGACGTGTTTATAATGAAGAAACCATCAGTATAGATATACCTGCCGGCGTGCAGGAAGGAATGCAGCTGAGCATGAGCGGAAAAGGCAACGCCGGCGAGCGTGGCGGTGCACCGGGCGATTTGCTGATTCTGATAGAAGAAGAGGCGCATAAAGATTTGCACCGCGATGGGCTGAATGTAGCTTATGAGCTGCATATTACTTTCCCTGAAGCTGCGTTTGGAACCAACGTAGAAGTGCCGACTATCGATGGCAAAGCGAAGATCAAAATTCCACCGGGAACACAGAGCGGCAAAATTTTCAGGCTGAAAGGAAAAGGCTTTCCCGAAGTTCAGGGATACCAGCGCGGCGACCAGTTGATTCATATTAATGTGTGGACGCCACAGAACCTGACATCAGAGGAAAAGAATATGCTGGAGAAATTGCACGAAAGCCCGAACTTTAAACCGCAACCGGGTAAAAGTGAAAAGAGCTTTTTCGATAAGCTGAAAGAAGCATTTAGTTAAGAGAGGTTATTGATAATATGTTAAAAGGGTTCGCCATCACAGCGAACCCTTTTTATGTGCATTCGTGTAGTTCTTGGCGTAAGCGTCCCTTTTGTCTTCCAGTCGGTGTTGCCACTTACGTGTTCAGAAAAAAGAAAATCGATGAAAGCATCGTCACTACAAGGCACGAATGGGTCTGTAAATAGCAGTTCGAACAGGTATTGAACTAAAAACGAAATCGATTAATTATTACTGGTTTGATCCGCTTCCAATTTCAAAATCACTTTTCTGAAGATATAATGATAGATATTACCACTGCTACCAGCCGTGGGATAAGCATTTACAAACTTCCAGTTGGTTTTACCCATATAGTTGAAAGCATCAATGACAGAATTAAAGGTCTGAAGTTTCCCTTCTTCATCTTTTATACGTTTGTCACTGAAAAAACGGGTAGGCTCTCCAAAGTCAACCGCAATATTCACCTTGGTACTAAACAGTTTTGCTGTTGCAACTACTTGGCAGTACTGCTCAACAGTGGTCGTATCCTGCGCAAAAGAATGCAGGCTAAACACTAACGAGGCAATCGTAAAGAGCTTTTTCATCGTTGACATTTTTTGTGCTAACATAATTAATAATTTTATATAAAAGCTCCCCGACAGACAAAATCAACGATTTTGTTCAACAAGGAAAACAACGCCTTACAAGTTCCTTCTTTCTCCCGTTTCAGTTCTGGTATAATCTCTCAAAAAAAATGATGCAAGAGAGGTCGCGCCCGGAAGTTTACAATATTGCAATGTTGTTGATTTTATTATGAGCGGACGCTCGATGATAAAAAGCACAGGCAGGATGCTACGCTAGAGGAGGGAAATGGAAATGTAATTGAATGAAATGATAAAGAAATGTAGCATTAAGAAGTCAAAGACTTCATGATAAGAAGGGCGAAGTTTTAAACTGTCGCCCAGTCCTCTTTGCGGAATACTTCGCGAACATTGGGCGCAAATCGCATAGCTAAAAAAAACACAGGCAATAAGCCTCAATAGTGGGCTTATTGCCTGCGCATCAATTGAACCGTCTTACCTCAACGATTGATTTAAAACAATCTGTTTATTTTATTAAACTCTTAAAAACGGATCCGAAAATTAAATAACCCGTATTTCCGGCAATCGTGCCTTCATTTTCGCCCCACAGAAATGGCCAGTCGTCGTAGTTCTCAAAATGGTCAGGCTTCCGGAATAAAAGACCGGGAGCCACATTGCCCGGAATGGCCGAGAAATCTGCCCTGTTGTTACCATAAAACACAGCTTTGGGGCGCGTAGCACCTACCGTTGCCACCAACGAATAATTATGATAAGGATGGCAGCCATACAGGTAACTGGTGGCTTTAAAAGCATTGCTGGCGTCTACAATATCCGGGAAATATTTGCTGGCAAAGCAAACAGTGGTACCAAAGTTCGTCACGTCCCCGCTACCCGCCCAGTTTCCAAGACCGATGGGTACGCCATAAGGGTTATCCTTTTCAAGCCCTTTAATGTATTCATTGTACTTAACAACATAGGGACGGAGTTTTTCTTTGTAGGCTGCATCCATGTGCGGTATGGCATCCAGTGCGGTAAGAAGAACAAACGTAACGTTGCGGTCGAGAGCCGGCCATAGCAGGGACTGGAACTTGTCGGAATACGATTTTTCGCCGGTTGATATGTACAGTTGAAGGTTGGTGCCAATATCTGCAAACCGGCTCCAGGGAAAGGTATCCTTTGACTGCTTGGCCAGTAAATCCGTAGCTTCTGTCAGCAATCGTTTCGACTGTGTTAAGGCTCTTGCCGAAAGATCATCGTTATATCCTTTTAACACCCGGCTTGCCGCGGCAAACATCGTGGCTGCCTGCAGATCGAGACCGGGGTTACGGCTGGTAAATGCCCACATATCATCCTTCACGCCACTCGACTTTCCATCGGGAGCCACTTCGTAAGCACCCAGCTTTGGGTTGTAAGGCAGGTTGTCGGTAATGGAGGCGGCATCGCCAAGGTGATGGTAATTAGCCAGAACGGAATTGGATAGCGTTTGCGCCATGTGACCAATCTTCTCTGCCTGCGCCAGCAGGTTCAAGGTTCCATGCTCGATAAACTGCATGACATCCGGCGTTCCATCCGGGCGGTGAAGATCAACATAGCGATGCTTCTCATCAACAAAAGTCTCATCCCGCAAGGGTTTAAAATACTCCCATGTTCTAACGAAGTTTTGCACCACGAAAATGTTTGACCCGGTTTCGATATCAAAATCTCCGGCGTCAAAAAAGCCGCCTACGTTCAGCCCGGGGATCAATTCCAGTGCTTTATACTTGGTGTCGGTGGTAGGTCCCTGAAAGTGCATGTCGAAGTGATCGGTGTTTGGCGGCGCCTGCAGATAACCTTCCTTGAACGGTTCGCCATGCCATACCCTATAACCCTCCTTTACATACATATGATCCATGTGTATGGGTATCCATACATCACTGGTGGCATCGGTGATTTTATCGTAAACACTGGTATCTATCAGGAAGTCGTTGGTTTTGAAGTTGCCGTACTGGATATAGTAGATGCCAGGCGTTTTTACGGAAGAGAAATCAAACTTTACGTAGTTGTATTTGAAATAGCGACCCCAGGTGGTAATGTCGCCGCTGAAGGCTTCGGTAGCGGTACCATCCTCGCCTATTTTGTATAACGATGCCTTCGGGAGCGGCGTGTCTATCTTATCCAGTTCAATCACAGCCACTTTAGGTTGGGTAGGAATATAACCTACCTGCGAAAAACCAATATTTGGGTCCCGCACCCAACCTTTAATGGCATTGGGTTCTACTGTCCAGGTGAGCACCTCGCCGGTTTTTCCTGCCGGAAGTAAACTGCGAACTACAAACCATCCGTTTTGCGCCAGCATACGCCCGTCGTAGAGCTTCAATTCAGCGTCAGCCGAAGTGATTTTTACCAAACGGCTGGGTTCGTCGGGTGCCAGCAAAAGCGTATGGCCGGTATCCATGGGCAGCGGATCAATGAATCTGCCGGTGCCCCTATCGTCGGCAGTTACATAGCCTTTGAATTGTTTAATTTTTTCACTGTTGGGCTTGGTTTCGGTACTGCTTACTGCATAGCGGGGAAAGCGATCAAAACGTCCATCCATCAGATAGCTCTTTCCCCAGTATTGCGAGGGCAGAAACTCGAGGTTGAACCCGGCTTTGCCTACCAGTGTCTGGGGCACCGGTTTATCAAGGTAAACCGATATTTCCACACCGTCGCCCTTTGCCGTAACCACTACGCGCGAATCGAAATTGTAGTCTTTATAGCTTAAGGTAGCCTCAATGGAGTTCGTCGCACGGTCTACCTTCCGGTTCGATACCGTTGGCACAAGATCCCATTGCTCCGGCGTATTGGAAAGCCGGATAGCGCCACCCTGCGCGGTTCTCACACCGTGGTGAATCATTTCGATACCCGCGTTTTTCTCGTCGTTAAAACCGCCGGTAAAAAGGTTACTGTACACCAATACATTAACACCTTGCCGCTCGAAATACTCGAGGTCATTGATTTTTAAATCTTGTGCGGAAGCCGGATGGAAGGCTGCCAACAGCAGCACCAGAACTGGCAAAAAAGGTAGTCTTTTCATGTTGAAGAATTCGTTTACGCAACCGATTGCAGAAGTAAAGTAAACAGTTCTTTATATTATGGGCAAATAAATTTAACTGACTCGTCTGCGCTATCCATTCAGCCCTTGTGCAATCGCCGCTTTTGTGCAGTCAGCCAATAGTGTGGCCCTTTCTTTCTGAACCCAATAAGGTAACGAAGAAATGACAATCATTGCCAGCGCATCAACTGCCGCTGGTGTTTACAATCAATGATGGTGTCTGTATAAAAGTAGCAGAGGTTACTATCCATCTGTCCCTGCGGTTTATGAAAGAAATGGGTGCCGGTAAGATAAGAATCACAGTAGATTCATTTCGATTGGTGAGGACACCAACCGAAAAAACAAACCCTGTATTAGACTTTCACCTATCTATGGTCTAAATCTTTCAGTAATGTTATAGAACCATCGTCATTTTTTTTCTCTACGTATTCACCAGGTTTTATTTGTTTGCCGGAACCTGCCTCTTTTAAATAAAATGTTTTCATTTCTGGTGCTATACGAATGTTCATGGAGGTGTTAAATTGAACTATCCATATACCATCAGATCTTGTTTTGTTAACAGTGTAAGGTGGAGCGTTTGGATCTCTCCTGTCTAAATCTTTCAGCACCATGGAAGAATCATCTGAAACTTGTCTCTCTATGCATTGATTCGGTTCCAGCGGTACGTAAAAGTCAGAATTTCCGCCTCCGCCATAAGATCGCAATCCTGGTTTTACATTGATGTACCATGGTTTATAAAACCTTACCACCCAATAACCGGGATACGATGTTTTATCGATGGAGTAATCCGGAATTTTTCCGTCTGCGCCGGGAACTGGTTTTGGTCTGTGATCTACATTGTATTCTGCACCATGCACGAAATCTTCGGCACGACCTGTAATAATTGCCCAATCTCCGGGTTTAACAACTAGTTCTTGTCCCGGACTGGTAAATAACCGCTCTGTATTCAGGTTAGGATGATTCAGCTCAACAGCTACGCCCATTTTAAATTTTATTATCCAGTTAGAATCCGTTTTATCAACAGTATAAAATGTGGCGGCTGTTTTATATAAAGTATCTGCGTTTATGTATTTTCCCATGGCATAGTTCAGCACTATTTTCCGGTTAGCAGTTCTACATATTACTGGATTATCGGAAAAATATAAGCAATTCGGTAACCCTTCCAGAAAGGTTACTGTTACGGAACCTTCCATATCCTGACGTCCCAACATAAATCTATAATTGGCCGTAACCGAAGCCGGCCGCCCTTCATTATCTTTTGAAACAACATTTTCGCGAGTAACACTATTAGGCACATATTGATTCATTACCCAGGTTTTGGATTGTTCTTTTATCAGGTCATCAATCAATTTATTAAAGACCTGATCTTTTAATAAGACATCCGGATTTGGATGTGGCATTTGGCTTCCTTCCAGAACAATGGGCAACTTATTCATAGCGAAAGCATATAAATTTTGTTCAAATCGTTTCATACCAGCACTACTGCAGTCATTCAAGCTGAAAAAACTACTCATGTCTTTTTTCAGAATTACGGCGTCTTCTACATAACTTTCAGTTATACCAATTGGGTTATTTTGTTTCAGTATTCTGAACATACTGCGAAACTCGTCACTTGTCTGTAAGGCATCAACGGTGGTTTTTGCTTCGTACAGGGCAGGCGTAGTATAAACATTGGTATGATGTGTTTGCCATTCGAGACAATCTTTTGTGACTACTGTACCATAATATCCGGTTGTGGTGCGTTCTATCCACCTTGCGCATTCCTGATAGGTTATCTCTACTTTATCAGCAGGCAAACTGTTTCCACATTTATTCCAATAGGCATCAATATAGGCATCAAGTATAAGAGAGAATCCTGGTTCATCCCTGTCAAAATTAACAGCCGCAAAATCGCCGGTGAAAATACTCTGGATAAATTTTTCATTTGCGAGCCCTGTTGTATTAAGCTTAGGAGCAATTGGGGAATGAGTCTGCGGGAAAACGGTATACGAAGAGAAAATTAGTAAGAGAAGCAGAAGGTAATGCTGGTAAGCATTTTTTAAAAGGTTCATGAATTCTTTTTTATAAAATGAATAATTAGCAAATTCATTAAAATCATATTTTATCTTCTATAAATACGACCTGCAATTAAAATTACATCTAACGGCTCCGGCTTTCTGCCGTGCTGGCATTAGCTTTCCGTCAGCCTATGTTTGAACCAAAGTTCAATAAAGATATAAAGTTTAGCCTATGTTCGTCAGCCCTGCTTTTAACAAACCGCCGTTAGCAGCAGCCTGTCCATTGTCACGTTGTTTGATTTGCTGGAAATACTCCATAACTTTTTCTTCTGTCTCTAACTGCAATGTTACTGCCGAAGAAAAAAGCTCTTGTCGCAACTGCCTATATAAAATTATTGAATGCTGCAAGCTGTCCAACAATGCGGTTTTGGAATACGTTGGCAACGTTTTATGTAGTTGTTCAAAATCTTTTGATGTAAGTTGTGTTTCTACTTTGCGAACGCCCCTTGGTAAGTTTTCGTTTTTGATGTGTAACAAGGGTCCAACTACAACCATGCGAAGAAAGCTAAAGAAGTCAAAGGCTTCCACATATTCGCCACGTCCAATTTTAAGGAGTGCATAATGCACCCAAATCCAAAAGCGGTCTTCAATCCATTGATAGTCTGGATAAGGAAACTTTGGCTCTGTTTGTTCTAGAATGCTTTTGAGTTGTCCGTCCTTGTCCAATAGAATAATTGGTGTTTCTATTCTTTGGCGAAACTCGTCCAGCGTAACAAACTTAATATCAACGTGCAAAAGAGGATTGTCGTAAAGGCAAACGAACATCCGCGGTTCACCTATGTGTTCACCTGTAAAACCTGAAAGGAAATGTCCGAACTGTTTTGCGTAGTTCAGCATTTTGGATTTGTCGCCGCTTATTTTTTCTTCGGTTACAAGAATAAGGTCAAGGTCGGAAAACTCATCTATTTCATTTGTCAGCCATGAACCTGCAACCGCTAAGCCAACGATGTTTTCATCGTCTCTAACTGCTTTAACAACATTGTCTGCCATGTTCTTCGAGGTGTTAGCCCCGCGCACCTCGAAGTCAGCACAAAGCAGGTCTCCGACCTGCCAACATTCTATACTTTTAATATCCTGGCAGCATGGCTTATACCTGCCGTATGTCAGACCAAGGTGCTATGCATTTTATTACTTGTACAGTGGTACAATGGGTAGATGTGTTTACCAGAACAACTTACATTGACATTGTAAAAGACAGCCTGAACTTTTGTATCGGGCATAAAGGTTTACTTGTGTATGGATATGTTGTAATGAGCAATCATATTCATTTGCTTATTGGGGCAAAAGATAATAACCTGTCGGATGTGCTGCGTGATTTTAAAAAGTTTACCTCGCAACGCATTACGAAAGCGATTGAAAAAGAAAGTCGAAAGCGTTGGCTGATCTGGCTATTGACAAATAAAAAGGTCGTGGAAGAAAAGGCAGGTTCTTATCGTTTCTGGCAGCCGGATAATCACGCCGGGCTATGTTTTAGTCTGCCGTTTATGTGGCAGAAGCTTGATTATATTTACAATCATCCGGTTCGGTCGGGTATAGTTGAAAAGGCGGAAGAATATAAGTGGAGCAGCGCCGCGGATTATTTTTATGGAAAGCGGGTGAGCAGAGTAAAAATTGCGTGGCTTGATGCGAGGGTAGTGACAGTATAGTATGGCAGGTCGGGGACCTGCTTTATCCCTGCTCTCGCCCTTCGGAAGATCTCGAAAAAGGAGGAGTAATGGGGTTGCTGTTGTGGTCGGTGAGGTTGGGATGATATGCGATGGTGTTGAAGGTAGTAGATGGAAGCTATTCCAGAAGTTGCTCGTAGATGCAATCTGCGAGCAGTGCATGCCGCTTTATTGATATTAATAGTGATAAACTACGGTGAGTGGGGGATGAAGGAAATTACTAAATTCTTATTATTTCATTTTTCACTGCATACACAACTAGTCCAACTCTTGTTTTTAAATTTAG
>CAZZZH010000010.1:26351-34851 GCA_964658445.1 Ilyomonas sp. | reverse complement strand
GAAGAAGGCGGCAACCCACACAGATTGTGAGTTGCCGCCTTCTTTATAAGCTGTAAAGCTCTGTTGCCTATGTTTACTTTCCGATCAAAAGTTTATCGGCATAGAGGATAGTACCCTTGTTGTCAGTGAGTCTTACTTCATAGCTGCCCTGTGCCAGGGCACTGCCTAATCTCAGCTCTTCACTCTGTGTCGTGTTGGCTTGTGCGATGGTGATCTTCTGCTGGTACACTGTCTGTCCTGCACTGCTGTATACACTGGCTAAGTAGGTGCCCGTCTTCAGGTTGGTCAGCTGCAGGCTTACCTTGCCGTTCTGGCGTACCGGGTTCGGATACAGGGTGATCTGTATCTTACCATTGTCCCCTCCAATTACGACTGTTACCACCTTTGAGTAGCTTACTGTGCCATCCTTCGACTCGATGCGGATGCGGTAGAGGTTGCTGCCCATCTGTGGTGCAGCATCGAAGCCACTGTAGCTGGTGATCGCACTACCCCCATTGTTTCTCGCTGCCTGCTGGCTGCCGGTGGCAGAGTAAGTCTGTCCGCCGTTGGTTGAGCGCTCTACTGTGTAACCCTTGATGTTCACTTCATTGGTTACCGTCCACGTTACACTCACGCCACCATTCTGAGGGGCTGCTTTTACGCTCGTCAGTGTCAGAGGCAATGCCACCGCATCGTTCTGGAACACAATGCTGAAGCGGTCGCTCTTCCACGAAGCACTGTCGGTAGTTACTGTGAAGTCTACCGTGGTCAGGCTGCCTGAAAGGCTTACTTCCTGCTTTGTCTGCAGGTAGTTGTCTACTAAGTAAGCATGTACGCCCGGTGAGGAGGTCCAGTTGTCTCCCTTTACCTGCAACTGGTACGCCCGCTGCGTCATGTTCCATAACTTCATATGTACCGTATCCGTCTTCTGTACATCCGGACGCGCTTCCACAATCAGGTCGGTGTTATGGCTCAGGATGCCCCAGTTCTCGTTGAAGTTAGCAGGCTTGGTGGCATCATCATCATCTATATCCGAAGAATAGAGGTTGTCGAACCGGGCCAGCATTCCATCTGCCAGTACAGTTGTACCATCCGTATTTTCCAGGTTCAGGTTCACCCAAAGCTTTTTATCGTTTACTGGCTCCTCCCGGAATGTGTTGGTCGTCGAAGTAGCCTGCTGCGTTGGCGCTTTAGCTGCCTCTGTTAAGGTAAGCGTTCCAGAAACTGAGTTATTAAAAGGATATACAAGAAATCCTTCTCCGCTTTGTATAAATTGGGCGCCGGCAGGTGTAGTTTGCGTACCGCCTCCAGTTCCATCTTCCGTAAACGGAATCACACTGTAATCGCTGCCGTTTTTATAAATATAAGAATAAGCACCATAGCTGCCTAAGTGTGCCACCCATACCGCAAACTTATTCTGGATCAAAATACTGTTTTGCGAATAGACCTGGGCAAAATCAATAGCAGAAGCATAAGGATTGCCGGCCAGTTCCCTAACATTACCCCCGTGAATAACACCAATGTTTGCCGGGCCTTGCAGCAACGTGCCCGTAGCGCGCAAGGTAGTGGCGCTGGTATCAGTCGTAACGCTTCTATCGCCTCGCACAAACAGCATATAAGCCGGGTAATCGCGGATCTTCACACCGCTGATGGTTGGCAGCGAATTGCTCCACGAGCCGGTATTTGGACCCGGTACATAATACCGGATAGAGGAGGTTGTATTCGCCACACCACTCCAGTAATCATAGCCGTGGCTGTTGGCATTGGCAGCCGTTCCCTGCCCGTAGCCGGTTATCATGGTGCCAAAGTCAGTAGGTGGTGTGGTTACGCTGCCATCGCTTATTTTATGGTAAGTGCTGCCATCATACAGCATACCTTCCTGCCAGGCGGCATTAATAGTAGCATCGGTGATAGGCGACGTAATCAACCGCCACGCTCTTTTCTTCGGTATGTATCGTTCTACCGTTACATGACTGGCGCCGCTGATAGCCGAGCCATTGGTCACCTGCCCTATCGCGCCGCTTCCCGTAGCATCACTTTTTATGAATACAGAATCATCATTAAAATTCACACCGCCGGTAGAACTCAGGAAATGGGTCGGCAAAATAATAAGCGATCCACTCACTGTATTGACACCTGTGCCATGGCTGGTAATTTCGAAGGAAGTCTGAGACGTTCCCGAAAAGTCGGTATTGAGTGCCACCTTATGGCGGATTTCTACATTATTGCTGTTACCCGGTGCAGTGGTGGCATCTTCCCAAATGCCACCCGCCAGTATTTCCCAAATTGTAGCATCGGTAAAATTGCCATCCGCTTTGGTTCGGTAGCTGGCAACAGAGGCATTATACACATTGATGCTGGATGTGACCGCATTGGTGCAATGAGTGTTGGGATCGGTAATGGTATAAGTAACGACTGATGTGCCTACGGCATTACCATGGAGTGCAGCCGTAGCCTGGGGGGCTGTATTGGTAATGGCACCCAGTATGGCAGCACCAGAAAGATCGATAGTCCAGGCACCGCCCAGGGTAGCATCTTTAATAGTGATGTCGCCACCAACAGGCAGGTTGGTAGGTCCGGTAATGGCGGCTACCGTAGGAAGCGCATTAATGGTAACCGTTGTTGTGCTACCCGATGTGCCATTACAATTATTTAGTGACACGCCGGTAATCAGGTAAGTATATGTATTAGCCGGGCTGCCGACAGAGTTAAGCGTTGTACTGGTACCAGTAAGTATTATCTGCTGCGGTGATCCGTTATTGATGGTATACGTAACAACAGCGTCTGTAGTACCACTGATAATAATCTGGGCAGGTGTGCCTTCGCAGGAGGTATAAGTTGGAGTACCAAAGGTGGCTATTGGTGTACCGTTTACAATCACTTTTGCAAAGTCAGAATTAACAGGACCGCAGCTATTGGTTAATTGTACATAATAATACGTAGTGCCTGGTGTTGTTGTAGATGGCGTATAGGAAAAACCAGTAGCATTAAGAATAGGTGTTCCGCCTGTATAGCTGTTAGTCGTATTACTATACCACTGCAATCCTGATACACTGCCCGATGTAGACACCGAAAGCGCTGATGCTGCATCATTTTGACAATAAGTAGTGCTGGGAGCTGGTTGCGTTGAGAATGTTGCCAACACCAATGGATCATCGTTACCATTAATGATTTTAATAGTGCTTCCGTTTGTCGGATTTACCGTACTAACGGGGCCCGTAGGCCATACACCATCTGCATCGGTTGCTATACAGCCTACTAAACTGCCGGTAGTAACAGACAATTGCTCAATAGCTCTTACACCGTTAGCATTGACATTTGGTATGATGGCATTCCAGGCACCATTCGTTTGACTATAACCTGTTATAAGGTTTGATCCAGTATAATAAGTTGAAGGAGTTACATTAAGATTCTCGACAGGTGAAATAAACAACGGCCTGCCAGAGGCACTTGTGTTATCAAAAAGTGCAACCAAATTTTTTGGTATAGCGCTCGTGACGCTCTGGAAGAAGGAGCCATTAGTTGCCGCTGCCGTTGTGCCGAATGCCAGTGGCTTTACGGAGACATTTAAAGCTCTCTGGTAAAGAACACTGCCTGTAGCGCCGTCGCCAATGCGAATGGTAGGATAAATAGTGCTGTCAACACTAAATCTTACATTACTCGTATTTAAAAAACCAAACCAACCTGTATAATTACCGCTTCCATCTGTGGTAAAGGTCTCATAAGTACCGGCAGTGGATAATGTATTCAGCGGTGGGTTGCTTACATATGTATAGGATGTTCCGTCGCTGCTTACTAATAAAGGATTGCCTGCCCCGGTAGTAGCGCCTCCAAAATCGGCAGAAGTAGCACCTTGTACTATATAGCGGTAGGTAGTAGATGCTGTTAACCCGGTAACGGTAGCCTGGAACATTACAGGAAGACGATCATTGGCAGTGGAAGCTGCTACCATATACTGCGGTGTGAGAACGCTAATAAAACCTGACTGTACAACTGTAGCCTGTGCTGTAGCACTATTCGGATTATTCGTTGCCGTTGTTGTATTATAAACATAGGTGCCGGAACAATTAGAATATTCATAAACTCTAAAGTAATAAGTTGTTCCGCTTGTAAGTCCGGTTACCGTTACACTATTACCCGTTCCATTATAAACTAATTGCGTTCCACTTGAATAAACAGTATTAGGAGTTCCTGGAGTACCAGTTGGGTTAGGAAAACTGCTTGAGCCTGTTTGGACATAAACAAGTCTGCCATTACCTCCGCCGTTGGTCCACGTTGCAGTAATTGCATTCGTTTGAACACCAGAAAATGTAATATTATTTGCCTGTGTAGAAGGTGCGGTTGTACATGAGATATTAATGGTTCCGGTGGCTGTTGGGTTGTTGCCGCAACCGCCGCTTGCCGTTACTGTATAACTATAATTAACAGGTGTGGTTGGTGCCGTACCGCTAATGGTATACACACCTGCATTATACGAGCCTGTTAAACCGGTTGGCAGTGCGGGGGAAATACTTGCACCTGTTCCTGTGTTACCAATGCTGTAAGTAATAGGGATGATAGTGCCACCAGGCGCCACTGTTTGGCTGTTGGTGTTTGCGGCGGAAGTAAGTGCTATCGTGGTGCCTATTGTTACCGTTGCTACATTACTGGTAGTGTTACATGTAGAACCTGTAGAAGCAATAACATAATAGTAAAAAGTGCCGTTAACATTAGATGGAGGCGTATAGGTAGCCGATGTACCATTTGTAGAAATGGCGGTACCGCCAGTATTTAATTTTGCGGTATTACTGTACCACTGGTAAGTTACACCGGTGCTCGGAGTAGCTGTTACCGATAAACTATTAGTCTGGTTGGCACACTCATTTAAATCGGCTACTGTTGAAAGAGTGGGTGCAGTACAAGAAGCGGCTACAGGCGCAAACGCAATCCCTCTAAATGCTGTATTTGCTGGCGCAGTAACAAGAGAAGTTGCTGAAATAGAACTACCCCCATTATCGGTTAATTTATATAAAGTAGTCGTTGTGGTTGCATAGATGATAGGATTTGTACCACTAAAATCTACCGTTAGACCTGAACCCTTAACTGTAGTATTTATAAGAGTTGCTGTCCATGTTGACCCACTTAATGTGTATCTGTATATTCCTTTACTATCATCTGCTATATAAATTACCGTACCGGCCGCGTTAATGGCAAATTGATAAGGACTGGTACCTGCATATGTAAACAATTGAATAGATGAATTGCCACTAGTAGTTGGCAAACCGCTGCCAACCTGATAGAAGCCAGTAGTTCCTGAGTTAGTAGTAAAATACAAGTTACCATTATAAATAGCTAGTGCTCTTGTATTGGGTATTGTATTACTTACAACTGTACCTGCACCACCGCTGGGGCTTTCTAATACAATTCCACTATTTGCGCCAGAACCCCAGTAATTGGTTCCGTTACTTGCAGCACCACGGGCATCAGCGGCGCTAAAACTTGTTGTAGTAGTAGCCAAAGTAAAAGTACTAGCAGAAGTAACTTTACCAATTGCCCTGGGGTATGTCGAAGAAGAACTGCTTGCAATATTTGGAATGCCGGATAGTGCATTAAATCCTGGGATAACGATATAGGTGCGATCTGATGAAAGAGTTATTAAACCCTCTGAAGTAGCAGAACCACTCATTGTAAGAGCGCTGGATCCAGAACTAGGAATTGTAACAGTTACTCCAGAAGTGCCGGATGTAGTAAATTCCTTTAAAAAAATTGGCGTTGAATTATTATTTAAAGCAGCAGTGCCATCGCCTGCCTGTAGCACAACTATATTGCCGGAGGTAAATTGCCCCCAGCTCTTCCCTCCAATCCCAACAAAGAATAAAGTCATCAACAGGCATACAAAAACACTGGATTTTACCGTCGCACTGCGTACAATTGCTTGCATAATTAAAACTTAAGTGTATAAAAAGATAGAGAAATACGATGAGAAATAAATGGTTTGCGCTGCGCAGTCAGTTGGTTTTTCTCTCACAAAGTCCGTTCTCACACCTGCCGCTTCTGCGGCAAATTTAATCGTATTTTAATCCGAAAAAATAAAGCCAGAAAAGATAATACAGACTTCACATTCTGCTCATTTCCGGCTTTCTTATCCACAAACCATCTAAATTGGAGACCATACCTCCCCTAGCGCCCGCGCCTTCACATTTTGTGGGTCTGTTCAGCAAAGGGTGTTAGGGGCGGACCGTTGGAACATCGGCTGTAGAGCCACCGCAGCCACATTAGGTTATTTAACTCATGTATCAGTTTACAGACAACCTGAATTTTAAATTAACGGTAGCGGAAACACGGGAAGAACACATTGCTGTCCCCTGTAGGCTCATTATGAATTATACGCATGCATCTTTTAAACAATGGCAATTGCAGGACAGGCAGAATTCCCATGAATTTAGTGGCAATAAATTTTGGGTACAAACCTTCGGTACTTTATCATTGGGAAGGTAAGAGCCGGAAAGTTTACATTGAGGCTATGATAGCAGCTGATAGAAGAAAAATTGGGTAATGTCGCAGTTTGAAAGCGGTGGCACGTCATTCTGCAAGCCTGTGGCGTCTATAGCGCCATGCCCTCAATACGAACTTAAAACATCAGCGTCTTGCGAGGGCTTTGTGCGGAATCTGCTGACTGTATAATGAAGTCATTGCAAAAATGTTCCGCGTCAATGTCTGCCATCAATCACTTGGAGGCTTTGCAGGAAGTTGCGGAAGAATTTAGACGGCAACTTCCTTCCTGGTTTTAAATTCAACAACCCAAAGACAAAAATTATCAATCAATAATTGAAGTTTCTGTTGACAAGGCGAAGCGGGCGCGATTGCATTAGCAATTGAGTTGGAGGATTGCTTACTTATCATTGATGGCCGCAAAGGAAGAAAATTTGCTCATCAGTTAGGGCTGGCAATTATGGGTACGGTTGAAATTATTGTAGACGCGAAGCTGGCAGGTATAATTCCATCGGTCAAACCCATTCTATCAAAAATGGGGACAACAAACTTTCGAATGGCAAAACGACTGGAACTTTTAATTTTAAAAAAGCTGTCGAATAATGCCTGCACCACCCGGGTATTGTAGATAGCCGTCGAAAGCGGGTATTGGTAATAAAAAGGCAGCATTCTCTGTTTTGTCGGGCAGCTAAGGCTGACTTAAATCTGGTAAAGAGTTGGCTGCTGAAATTGTAGCTCTGATATATTGAGTATAACAAAAAAGTATTTTTTAGTCCAGCGCTTATAACACTTCCAAGGATGGTTTCTGTCATGTGATAACCCACCCTGCCAAATAGCAAGCATAGCTCAAGCAACTTTCTTTTTTCTTAAACCTTATCTTCTATCTAGCCACAAAAGCTACTTCAAAAAAGCCAATTCCTTTCCCAAACAAATTGCATATAACAAGGTGACAAAACGGTCGTTTGCAAACAGAACACCTCATCACCAAATCACCCCATCCCTTCTCCCACCCTCCTCCATACCTCAGCCGTATCTGCGTCAGCATAAGTCCGCCTAATAGCACTTTTTGCTAACAATCAACAACTTAATAAAAAGAAGGGAACAGCAGATTAGCAAAGAGTTGGAATATCACTCAGACAGGAAACATAAAAGTAAGAAATTTGTTTACTCAGAATACAGTATTATAATACTTTTTACCTCCCTTTCAGCACGCAAACGGTAACGATCTAAAACTATCAGCCGTAAGGAAAATCAATTCCTGCTAAAGTTGAAAAAGATATAGTATAGTGAAATGAAGAGGGAAGCCCCACCGGTGATAATCGGCGGGACTTCCCTTTCTATATAACTCGACATAACAACCGCTTGCTGAAAAAGGTGGGGCTGTGTTGTAAAGGCTTTTGCGCTCCTAAAACTTCAGCGCCAAACCACCGCTGGCTATGTATTTTCCATAGCCCGCTTCGAGGAAGATGCCTGCCCGCGGCGAGAGGTTGAACTTAGCACCAAGCGATACCTGGTAGGCAAGATTGGAAGGCTCGGCTATGCCCACCGTTTTGCTGCCATCGGCATTGGTATAGTCCTGCGTCCAGTTCTGATAGCCAATGGCGGTGCGCAAATAGGGCGATACAGCGCGCGTCCTTGTCGGGAAGTAAGACACTACGTTCAGCATCAGGCTCCAGTTTTCGTAATGCCCCGTCATGTCGGGCACAGCAGAGTTGTTGTTGAATGTATAATAGGGCTGGCTCACTTTGCCATAGGTACCCATTACGCCGATGCTCATGTAGCGGCTGAACTGGTAGTCGATGGCGCCATTGAAAGGTCCGGTCTGGTTGGTAGCGTTGCCTTTGTAAAGGTTGTAGAAATCGGCAAACTGTTCTTTATCGAGGTTGGGAAAACCATAGCCGAGGCTAATGTTTACGCTCGGCTGAAAGGGCGGCAACTGCGGACGCTGCCTTACCTGCGGCTGTTGCCGGTAGCCGCCGCCATATCTGGGGCCGTAGCCACCCCGAAACCTGCCGTAGCCACGGCCATAGCCATAACCCGGGCGACCGAT
>CAZZZH010000010.1:0-26341 GCA_964658445.1 Ilyomonas sp. | reverse complement strand
TAATGGTACCATGTACCTGCGCATCTGCCACATAAGCCGCTGCCGCCAGCAGCAACATCAATACTACTCGTTTCATTATTTTTTGTTTGAGTGAAAGATAGGTTTACGGAGAAGAAGTTTAATGAGAGGCGGCAGGTAAAGGTTGAGAGCAATAAATAAATGAATATAAGCAGCAGAAAAGGGGTAATGAAAGGAGGCAGCTAAGTGCGATGCCGGTGAATCCGCTTTCTTATTTGGAACCAGAGATTCATTGCATAAAAACGGCATAACAAAGAAAGCAACAAAAGAAAGTTCCCGTTACACCTGCTTACATCAGCGTCAGAATTTCATCCAGCTCGCTGTCGGTTTTTACCAATACCTCGCGGGCTTTGCTGCCGAGGTTTTTACCAACAATACCGGCAGCTTCCAACTGATCCATCAGGCGACCGGCGCGGTTGTAGCCCAGCTTCATTTTCCGTTGAATGAGAGAGGTGCTGCCAATCTGGTTGGCAACAATCAGCTTCGCCGCATCTTCAAAGAGAGGGTCGCGGTCGGCAGCATCAAATTCTTTTCCGGCCAGTTCTTTTTCGTCTTCAAATTCGGGCAGGTAATACTGCTCGGGAAAGTTTTCCTGGTAGCCAATAAACTCCGCTATCTTTTCTACTTCGGGCGTGTCTACAAACGCGCATTGCAGGCGGGTAATCTCGCCGTTGTAGCTGATGAGCATATCGCCTTTACCAATGAGTTGCTCGGCACCGCCGGCATCAAGGATAGTACGGCTGTCTATCTTGCTAGATACCTTGAAGGCGATACGTGCAGGGAAGTTAGCCTTGATGGTTCCGGTAATGATATTAACCGAAGGGCGCTGGGTGGCAATGATAAGATGAATGCCGACGGCGCGAGCAAGCTGAGCCAGCCGTGCAATAGGCATTTCTACTTCTTTTCCGGCGGTCATAATCAGGTCGGCAAACTCATCTACCACCAACACAATAAACGGCAGGAACTGGTGACCTTTCTGCGGGTTGAGACGGCGCTTTACAAACTTCTCATTATACTCTTTGATGTTGCGGCAGCCGGCTTCTTTCAGCAGATCGTAGCGGTTGTCCATCTCTATGCAAAGCGCATTCAAGGTATAGATTACCTTCTTTGTATCGGTGATAATGCTTTCTTCTTCACCGGGCAGTTTAGCAAGAAAATGCTTTTCGATAACGCGGTATAAACTCAGCTCTACCTTCTTCGGATCTACCAACACAAACTTCAGTTGTGATGGATGTTTTTTATAAAGCAGGGAAACCAGAAGCGTGTTGATGCCTACCGATTTTCCCTGACCGGTGGCGCCTGCCATCAGCAGGTGCGGCATAGAAGCCAGGTCGACAATAAAGTTCTCGTTGTCTATTTTTTTACCAATTGCAATAGGCAACGAAAAGGTATTATTCTGAAATTTTTCTGATGCCAGCAAGGTCTTCATGCTTACCACCGTCTTGCGCACATTGGGCACTTCTATCCCAATGGTGCCTTTGCCCGGAATGGGTGCAATAATTCGGATGCCAAGCGCGGCAAGGCTAAGTGCAATATCATCTTCGAGGTTCTTAATGCGGCTGATGCGAACACCGGGCGCAGGTACAATTTCGTATAGCGTAACGGTTGGACCAACGGTAGCTGCTATTTTTTGTATAGCGATATCGTAGTTCTTCAGTGTTTCAATAATCTGGTTCTTGTTGGCTTCCAGTTCTTCGGCATCATGTACAATCTTTTCGCTGCCGTGTGTCTCTAACAAATCGAGTGTTGGATACTTATAATCTTTTACATCGAGCAGCGGGTCGTACTCTGTTTTCGAGGTAGCGGCAGGCGCTAAAGATGCTATGGATTCGTCAGCACTCTTATTATCGAGCGCTTCTTTTATTTCTAAGGATGGGATGTCGCCGGCAACTTTTACAGGCTCGTTCTTTACCGTTGCCAGCCTTGCGGATGGCTGGTAAAAGGTAGGCAATTCATCTACTTCAAACTTACCTTTCTCTTTATACAAATCGTTGATGATAAGCTGTGGTTCACCGGCATCAAAGATAGGCTGGCCAAGGGTTTCAGCTATATCATTCTCTTCGTCTTCAGCAGCAAGTTCTTCTTCAGCAGCGTTATTTTTTTCGATGATGACAAACCGGTTCAACGCATCGTCAGCGTCTGTATGTTTGGGCATCATTACCGTGATGCCCCGACCATTAGACTTGAGCATATTTGGTGTAGGTTCTTCTTTTCCGTGAAGAGAAAGATCGTCTTCGTCAGGCTCTGAAGTGTTTGCTTCTGCAGTAAAAAAAGTAGCGCCGGTATCGGCAGTTGTTTTATAATCGGTCTTGCGTTTCGGCAACTTAAAAGAGGGATTGAAGCGCCAGATAATATAGCTGAATGCTGCAAACGAAAGAAGCGCGCCCGTACCTACACTGCCGATCCATTTTACCAACCATTGCTCCATCATTTCGCCTGCCGCGCCGCCATACGAGAAGGTAGCGCCATATGTAAAAAAAGAAAGCGTAACACTGATAACCAGCAAACCGGCAAGCATGTATTTTATATTACGCACCAGGCTAAACACTTTGGTATCAAACAGCAAATTGACACCGGCTATAAAAAAGAACGTGCAGAAAAAATAAGCAGCCAAACCAAAGCCGTAATACATCAGGTTGTGAGCAACGTAAGCACCCAGAACGCCCATCAAGTTTTCCACGCGAACATCTGACGTACTGAATATTTCAATGCCGAACTGCTGTACTTTATCCTGATCTTGCTGCCAGGTAAAAAGGTAGGATGTAAACGCGAAAAAAAGAAAGAGACAAACGAGCAGACTAACAGCGCCGGCAATCTTGCGGGTGCGGTCGTCTTTGGCAACTTCCTGCAGAGTTACGGTAGCTTCTTTATCAGGCGCCAGTTCTTCTGCTTTCGGCGCGGCAGGCTCTGACTTCTTCTTTAATCGGTTGGCCATAATCAATAGTCGTGGTTTCACAAACCTACCGGAATAACGATGCTTTGCCAAGTATCTGTATAAAGGCCGGTTATTAAAAAAAGAACCCACATCGTGTGGGTTAGTAAGCTGCGCTTTAAGAATAAATTGCTTTACCCAAATAAGTAAACGATAAGCCCTATAGCAACAATAACACTGAGTGTGATATAAAAAATAAAATTGCGGCGGCGATCTATAATTTCAGACACCCGGCCGGTATGTCTGATGCGGTGCAGCCGGTTGCGGTTCTTAATAGCCAGCCAAAGAAAGAAGGCAATGACAATAAGCAATGCGTAAGGTACAAGTTGTTGCAGCAGATCGAGGACCATAGTAAGCTATATCGTTAACGGGTTTATTTGTTTCGCTGCTTACTTTCGTTTTATCGTGGCTAAAAACAGATAATCATCAGAAGGCGAATCCAATCGGTAAACAGGCAAGCAATTTCCGTTATAAAAAACGTAAAAACAAAAATATCGGTTTTCTGCCAATCCAATTATATATATCCGGAAACCTTTCAGCATATTTTAAAGAAAGAGCCGGCAGGTAAGTTATATAAAGAACCAGAAGCGACAAACGCTTTTTAATTTCTACAAGCCGGCTTATCCTAATAAAAAACTTCCGCTTTGGTAACAAAGCGGAAGTTTTATAAGTAGCAATAAAGAAAACAATCGCTTATTGCGCCAATGATATTCGTATCTGCAAACCGGCTCTTGTATCGGTGATTGGCGCAGATGTAGAAATATAAGGAATGGTGCGCCGCTGGTCGAAATACAACTGCAGGTTGATGCGGTTGTTCAGCACATAATCAATGGATGGCTGTATGCTGATTACCTTTTGACCACCCGTGCTGTATGCTGTCGGGAAGTCAATACGGCTATTGCTTTGCGCATCGTCGCGAATAGAAAAATCAAGACGGATGTTCAAATCATTTCCGGTTCCATTCTGTTGCGGATCCAGCTTTTTGAAGCCCGGCAATTTAAACGGCAGGTTCACATTCTTCTTACGAATACTGGCGCCAATAACAAACTCCTTGCTATTCACTTCACTCAACTGGTAATCTACCAGGCTCAGGCTTAGCTGACGACTTCTGTTGTAATGGAAATTAATGTTCGTCTGGCTTACCGTCGTAACATCGAAGCCAATCAGTGGACTGAATTGCTCCGAAATGGTAAGATTTGGCACTAAGAAGAAAGGCACAAAGTTTCCGGATGTCTGGTCAATAAAGCCTGGCGTACCATAATGCAGCGGATCGTAAAAATTAAGTGCGCTGTTAAAGCTATTCATACTTAACTGACCGGTATACCCATGCGTAATTGATATATTGGAAAATATGCTGGCTAAGGCAGGAATCTTCGTTAACCCTGTATAGGTAACACGCCAGTTTGGCAACGGCTTAATGCCATTGAACGGATTCTTTTTAACGCTTGTATTGTTCTGGCTAATGAGGGCAACGTTATTCGGATCTTTACCGGTATAAGCTGCTATGAAAGCCGGTATCAATACATCCTGCGAGTTGCGTCCATAACCGGTGGCATAGCCATCAGCAGTTGTAGTACCATCATAATATTTATTACTTCCCGCCAGTCGTTTGGATATCGTACTTCTATAATCTTCAAACTTCGTGAAGATGGCCGAAAGCTGCGTCGGATCGTTCTTCGTAAACAAGGTTTGATAAGAGATATAAGACACGCTGAAACCACCGCTGGCATAAGGACTCAGATGATGGAAACTATTGTCACCATTGCCGGTATCCTTAAACAGTTCTGTGTAATCTTTATTGAAGCTTTTATCAACGTTGATATCAACGATAAACTCTGGTATCGGTTCCAGTTGACCGGTTATACTTAACCGTTGCTCAAACGTTTGGCGATATAATAAGTTGAACGTCGAATCGCGGGTGATGGCGCCTTGTGCAGCTTTTTTATTCAGCCAGTTGCTGTCCGGCTGCCTGCCAAACACATAGTCGAGCCCCGGCTGCATCGAGTTGAAATTGTTGCCTAAAATACGCGATGTATCTGTAAAGCCCGGCACACGACTGTAATAGTTTTCACTGTAATTGACCGAAGCACGTTTTACCATTGTCAGCAAACGTCCGCCGGTTTGGGCAAGCCCATTCACCTCGAGCGGTTGGTTGAAGTTGGCTTGCCGTGCGGCTTTGCGGGCATCCCGCTTCTGCCTGCGCCAGGTTTGTAAGGCCAGCTTTTTCTGATGACCTTTTAAATCTTTTACTACATCGGCACGTGTGCGCTGGCTGCTATCGATGGTCTTCTGCGTTTTATCCTCGTCGGTTGCGGCGCGCTTCGGAGCCTTTGGTGCCGCCGGTGTGTTCACTGCATTCAGAAAGTGAGACTTGGCATACAACCTTGTAAAATCGAACTCAGCGTTTACCGCATTTTGCTGGCCGTTTTCTATCGTGTTTCCTAATTGAGTTGCAAGTAAACTCGAACCGATCCAATTGTAGTTAGTGGAAAAATTGTATCGTGCTGTTATCCAGTCGGCAAAAGGCAGCTTGCTTAAAGGAACCGTATAGCTGATGGTAGCTTTTTGCTGGTAAAGAGTATTTCGTCCACCCTTCCAGAAATTGCGGCTCACCGTATCGCGCTTGGCTTTGGTGTTCAATTGTCCGTAAGGCTCATCTACACGAGCAAAATTGGTGGCCGAAAAGTCAAAGTTCAAACTTCGCGTAAGATCCCAGCGGGCATTGTAATACCTGTCGAAATTGAAATACTTGTCGTACGTCGTATCCACCTTTTCTACTTTAGTATCAACAGTGCTAACATTCACAATACGAGGAACGTACTGACCAAACTGCCTGTCAATATCAGCGCGGAAGCTCAGCAGAGAAGGATTTAGATTAAAATTAAAATCGCGCGCTATGGCAAACCACGGGCTCTTGTTACGTATCAATCGCTTGAACGGCTCTTTAAAATGAGATTGGCTATTGTAAGTATAACCCAAGCCAGCCCTATGTTTTGTTATTTTATTTTCATCAATGAGCGGCGTAGTTTGTGTTATCTGTGTAAACGAATAGCTCAGGTCGATGTTGCTCAGGCTCCAGAGCTTAGTTTTAGCAGTGGGCTGCGCTAACCGCACGTTGGTAAAGTTTAATGTTTTTATCGTTGTCTGGTCTAATGCCACCCGGCGAATTGAGTCTTTATTATTCGTGTTCGCCAGTTTGTATTTATATTTTACATCCAAGTCGTAAGGGTCATATTCCGGCGTAAGAATGGTTTTGTTGATGCTTGCATATACTGGTATCGTGATGCCTAATTTTTTAGGCAATAATTTGCCGGCATCTATATTCAATGCCGCATCATATTGCAGCATATCGTTTTTGGCCCGTTCATTCACGCGTTGTTCCAAACCACCCCAGCCCTGCGAGTAGGTGTTGGCAGAAACAGATAGGGTACCGAGATCGGCAAGCTGCATGTCTACCCTTCCCAACGCAGCGTGGCCGCCGGTTTCATTCAGTTCCGACAAGCGCAACTCGTTTACCCAAACTTCTGTGCTGATTGAAGCGGTATTGCCATCTTTTGGATTTTCAACACCAATCAAAAAACCTCTTACTTCGCCCAGATTTGGATTACCCAGAATTGAATAAGTTTTCTCGCCGATTTGTTCGCGGTAGATAGCGCTGAGGTTCCCGCCACTCGAATTCCGGCGAAGTTTTAAGTTGATTAGCTCGCTCAAAGAGAAGTCAAGATTGTTAGAATCCGGCCAGATTTTATTTGGGTCAGAGATGCCGAACTTGGTTATCTCCAGCGGTATTTTTATTTCATAATAATTATTTAGGAAATCTTGCCCAATGCGGATAACAGCATTAATTTGACCATTCTGCAAATTGTCAATACCCAAAGACTCTGCATGAATAAACATAGACAATTTTCCATACTGCCGCATGTCGAGATCTAGAGTTTTAAACACTGCGCGCGATTCGCCATCCGGCAAGTTGCGGATGCGCAAGCTCATCGATTGTTCGTTCTGCAAAAGGTTAATGCCATTGTTGCTTAACGACTGTACACGCTCAATGCCCGGCGGTATTTTATAAGGGATTGGTGTGCGCGAGCTATTCTCTTCAAGGTTTACGGCAAGCACATCAAACTGGGTATTATTGTTCGCCGGCAATTGTGTGTAAGATCCTGTTGTGTCGAGTTCGTAGGTGAAGTTTCTCCATTGATTTCTTACCAGGTCAAGCGAGGCAAAACGCATGACAACCGAGTCTTCAAAACCGGTTAAGTACATACGAATAAAACGGATGGATTTGAAGTCAGGTATGTCGCCAATCTTCGCTGTAAACTGGTCAATAGGCACACGGAACAAATACCAATTTTCCGTAGATGTTTTGCCGTTGGCGAGTCTTGGCGTAATGACTCTTTTATCTGTGATATACTTTGTCAAACCCACGTCCATACCGGGTTTCAGGTCTATCTCGTATTCGTAGTATTCTTCTGTTTCATTCAAGGTATTGTCCCGGTTCAGGTCTTCGTTATCGGGGTATAAAGTTGCTGCAGAAGAATACTCTGACGAAGCCGAGGCTACAGGCGAATTGCCTTGTTCATTGTTATAAAATTTATACCGCTGCAGAATGCCAGCATTCTCTGCATCGTAGCGCGAATCGCGATACCAGACATAGTCATCATTCGAAGGATCCTGGCTGGCTCGCTGATAAAAAGGAGATGTGGTACCATAAACATTAGCAATATCAGAAAGGTACTGGCTCCGCACTATTTTTTCCGAATCATCCGTCAACCCGTCAAAGCCTACATCCTGGTAAGGACGGTCGGCAGGGTCGTTGCTAAATGCATTGGTTACCTGTATTGGGTTAATAGGCGTTTTTCCCCAAATTGAAGTATTGTCAACAGAAGCCGGCTGATTAGGTGTGTTCAACCCATTCTCATAAAAACGTCTGCCGTCTTTCAAAATATCTTCGCTGATATCACCGAGATTAATAAACAATTTTCCACCGCTGCTGTTTTCATTTTTGATAAATGGATCCTGCACCCAGAACTCGATAAACTGAACGTTACCCGTAACAAAATCGGTCTGGTCTATACTGCGCATGATGCCGCCCCAGCGCTTTTGCGGGTTCAGTAATTTGCCTTGTGCATTAATTTCTTCCGGGCTATTTTCATAGTTGTATTGTCCGGGATCAGTTGGATAATAAGCTAAGTCGAACGTAGTGCTTTGCACGTCAGTAATATTGGTAGTGCGTTGCGGAAAAAGCTCGTTTGTATACACTGTTCTTACCTGCGGGTCACTCAGTGCATCCAAGTCTCTTCGCAATGGATTGCTTGGACTGCTCCTGTCCTGCAACACGGGCTCGATATTGTACCAAGCCAGTCTCGCCCTGTTTTTTCCATAACCCAAATCATTATTTAAAGCTGCTTCGGGAAAGCGTGTAGTGCCTTGCGGCGTAGAAGCCAAAGCCCAGGATACCAAAGGATAGCGGAGGTCAACGTTGCTGGTGCTGCCTTCAAAGTCATCAATATAAATAAGCCCGTTATCACCTTTACCAATTTGCGAAGGATGCCCGGGCTTTAATACCGCAGCTTCGCCATACGCATTGATGTTACTGGTTGCCGTCGTGGTATAAAAAGGAAGCCGGTCGAGCAAGCGAGTCAAGCCAGGAAGCTCGGAGCGATAGTTGAAGTCAACACCATACATTGCATTGTTGATCGGGTCTTCGCCATAGTTCATTTTGGTAAAATACGGTCGCTCGCTGATGCGCTCCATTGTTGCGCCAAGCGTGAGCTTGTTATTTACAATATAATCGGCGCGCACTCCGAGAAAGCTTCGCTGTTGCGTGCCGTAATTCGCGTTATTTTCAAAGCCAACACTCACCGGCACACCCGAATTAATAATCGCCTGGTTAATGATCTTTAGCGTTCCTAAATTGTAGTCGACAATGTAGTCGGTATTCTCCAGCAACGTTTGACCACCAGCCGTGACTGTTACCGAACCTTGAGGTATATTGAACCCGCCGAGATAAATATCAGTATTCGAACTGCCCTTTACGGTGCCTTGCAAATCATAGCGGTTCAGGTTGGCATACGTCTGCGCAATAGCTTTGATAGAATCGTAAAGCTGGTAATAAACATATTTCCGTTTGATCGAATCTGACTGGTCGTAAAATGCCGTTCGTTCCAGGTCTCGTCCAAACGGCTCTAGCACTGGAAAAATAATTTTGCCTTGCTGCGAGAGAACCGTAAAGCTATCTACAAAATCATACAAACCATCTGGCTGCGGGTCGTTGCGATTATTTAATCTATCTACATTCAAAAGCGATAATAACGGGCTTCCTAATGCGGTAGCGCTGCCTTCCGGCAAGTACCGCTTCAAGCCGCCGCTGGGTTCTGCATAAAGAACATTCAGTTTAAAATCTTCCTGGCTAAGACCGCTCACATCCAATGAATATACGTTCTTCATCATCAGATCCCAGATCGGAAGATTGACACGCTGCGAAGTCGCTTTTAATAGTTTTAAAAACAGTACTTTTTGCGTGCCGATTGAAGAATCGACCGTTACATCCTGCGAAAACTCGCCTACCTGATAAACGCGTCCATTATAGCTATATTGATAGGCAACACCCAGCACTTCATCGGGCTGCAACTGCTGCGATAGTGAAATGAAACCTGCCTGCGGATTAAAAAAATATTCGCTGGGCAACAATTGTCTGGCGAATGTTTTTTCATAATCTTCCACCGGCTTTAACCCCAATGCTACCAACCCGTTGTTTACAGAAGATGAAACCCGGAAAGAAGAGTCTCCTGTAATTTTTGCATACAAATCATTGGCTGTGTTTTGCGGCAACGAATCAGTGGTAAGCGAATGAATGTTTGGGTTGTAAGGGGCATTTTCGCCCAGGTCCATCAAACCCACAACGGTTCTGGCTTGGGTGGTAGTTCCGGTGCGGTTTGTTATCCAAACTTCAACACGTAGTATTTGCACCTGGCTGTTCACCACCGGCAGGGTTGCCATGGTTTTGTTGTAAGTTTTGTTAAAATATTGCGCCATTAAAAAGTTGCGGTTCTCATCGTAGTCATCCAGCTTTTTATCGATCTGTTGCGATAAACCGCCGCCTTGAAGCGTAATAGATTGCCGCTGAGATTTTTCGCTGGCGATAGCTGCAGTAACGAATAACTTACCAAACTGTAATTGTGTTTTTAGCCCGAACAAACTTTGCACACTCGTCATAAGCGTGCCCTTGGTTTGAAAAGAGATGTTGCCTGCTTCAATGGACTTCAGTAGTTCATCATCTTTGCCTTTATAATCGAGCTTAAGCTGGTTTTGAAAATCAAAAGTAGAAAGTGTGTTATAGCTAATCGGCAGTTTTAATTTGTTACCAATGTTCGCCAGTACATTCAGGTTGGCATCCATGTCAAAATCGAAACCGCCGTTTTTTCTTGCCCGTTCCGATAAGGTTGGGTTTTTAATATTTTGTCCCTGGTAGCCCAAACGCAGGTCCACATTGCCTTGCGGCTTGATAGAAACCTTTAGCCCGCTGGAATCGAGACCAAAGATTCGGTCGAACAGAGAGTTATAAACCTGCATCGGAGGGCGCTGCGCTTTATGATTTAAATAAGAAAGCGTTTGCGAACGTTCGCTAAAATAATTTTCTTCTGCCAGTCGATTTTGAAGCTGCCAGAATTCATCGTAAGTAAGATAAGTGGGTTTTCGATAATAGGTGTCTCCTATCTTTTCAATGATGTAGTACTCCTTCGTTACAGGATCGTATTGGATATCCTGCTTTACAATGCCGCTGTCTTTTAAATCGAAAGGGTTGGTGCTGCGATAGGTGAAGCGGTCACCACGCCGGTCCCTTATCGGGTAATGCAATGAATCGCTGTTTTTTACACGGGTACTATCTGTCTTCTGTGCCAGCACAGAGAGGCTGCACACCATTCCCACAATAGCAAGCCAGTAAAACCGGTAACGTAAAATTATCTGCGCCAATGTCAGTTAGCTTCCTTAGTTAAGTAGATTTAGCTGTATAGGCCTACATATTTTTGAGTGATAAACGGATCAATTCTTCGAGATTTATAAAACCGGGTTCTATTTTGATGGCTTTTTTTAAAGCAGCTTCAGCAGCCGGTCTTGCAATACCCAGCGATGTCAGAGCAATTAACGCATCTTGCTCCATAGTATTGTTTGCAGGCGCAAATGCTTCGGCAGAAGTTGTACTATGTTTTCCCAATCTGTCTTTCAACTCGACTATCAAACGCTCAGCGGTTTTTCTGCCAATTCCTTTAATGCCCTCCAATTGTCTCGCATTACCCAATAAAATGGCTTTTACAATTTCGTCCGGCTTCATACCAGACAACATCATTCGCGCAGTTGATGCACCAACCCCAGAAACACTGATAAGTTGTAAAAACAGGTCTTTCTCTGCAGCATCGTGAAAACCAAAAAGCGTCTGCGCATTTTCCGTAATGTGAAGATAGGTTGCAAGCTGACCGCTGCTGCTGCTGCTGATAGCAGAATAGGTGTTCAGGCTGATCTGAAGCTCATAGCCAACGCCATTTACATCTACAATAACCTGGGCAGGCGATCTGAAAATAAAATTTCCTCTTACAAAAGCTATCATAACCGGCGCGCGATGGGCAAATGTATTGTTTTCGGACATACCATTTTTCAAAAACTTAAAATCAGAATCAGCCTTTTTGGCAAGCCTTATTCCAGCTCTTTATCCATGGCATTATCGTTGTACCGAAAAAAGAAAAGCCATGTCGAACAAAAACAAAAACACTCAGGAAAAAGCCAATGTAAAGCCGGGTAAAAAACAACAGGAGAGCGATGCTTACAAAAAGCTTCCCGACAATGGTAACGACTCCCAGGATGATTACAGCGTGAGTACAGCCGACAATAGCGCTAAGGGGAAATATTCGGGAACCGGCGTTCGGAAAGAAGATAAACCAGCAAGCAACAGGCAAAGCAATTAATCCATAAAACAGCAGTTGATTAACTGCTGTTTTATTCTGTTATCTTTTCCAGTATTCTAATCTCATCGACGGTTGCAGTACTAATCAACTCAAACTGATCAGTGATTGTTTTCAAATCCGACAACATTTTTCTAACAGGCGTTTCCATATCACTAGCTCCGGCAATAATTTCCTGCCTTCTTTTTGCCAGCAGTTCCTGCACCTTTGCACTCACCGGTTGTAATAGTTTTACTTCTGATGCTTTTGTTGTTTGGTGATGTTGCAGAACTTCATTGGCAATGTCGAATTGGTGGTCTATCTGGCTGATCATCGGTGCAAACTCCTGCGACGTATACTTGCCTTCTGCCCGTTGCGCATAATAAGAAAGCGAGGCAATATAAGAAGTAAGCGTGTGGTTAGTAGCTACCAATTGATGATAATGCGCCATTTTTACCTGACGGCTTTTAGGCTCGCTCAACATACGTTGAAACGTATCAGAAAGATTAGCCAATGCTACGAAAGCATCTTTTCTATGCAACTTGAATGTAGTGGTATCAACCGGCTTTCCTAAAAAATAACTGGCGACAGTATCAAAATAAATGCGGTTGGCCAATATGGCTTTAGCTACTTCTTCTTCTATCTGTTCATGCTCCCAGGTAGGCAATATAAAAACCGCAACCAGCCATGCAATGGCAGAGCCCAATATAGTGTCAATTACTCTGTCGCCAAGCGCCGTATGGAACCCCGCTGCATTCAAAAAGCTAAACGAAAGCAACACATACAAAGTGATGCCTGCACTACTGATAAAATAATTCAGTTTTAAAAAACTGTAAGCAACAACCATTGTAGCAATCATGATGACAAAAACAGCCGTTGTATTGCTTATCAGATACAGTAATCCAAACCCGACAACAGCACCGACAATTGTACCGCCAACACGCTGAAGGTTTCGCCGACGCGTGATGCTGTAAGCCGGTTTTATGATAACAGCAATGGTTAGTAAAATCCAATAGCTATGACCCAAAGGAAAAAAAAGAGAGATAATATACCCGATGAGTAAACCTGCTGTAAGCCTTATCGCATGACGGAAATTGGAAGATTTCAGAGTAATATTATTCCACAAGATATCAGGGTCAATTTCATTGTGCGTAACAAATTTTTCAAGGTCAACGTCAGGCTTAAAATTTTTATCGCTTTTGGCATCGTAATAAGTGCTTATCCTAAGTCTTTTAACACGCTCGGTTATATCCTGGAGGCTGTATAAAATTTGCCGTAAAGCAATAAAGTCTTCAATGTTGTTTTCGGTGAGTTCCTTTTTTCGAAGGTCAAAAAATTCAGTCATGGTTGCTTCCTGCAAAGCATCGAGGTTGCAGTGGCTACCAGCCGGAAAACCAGCCTGCAAAGCCAGCCCTGCATCATGCAATTCAACCGATAGAATTGTAATCTGCTTTTTAATAGTATCGAGAATAACAGAGCCGCTGAATTTTGTATGCAGTTCATCATAATTGTATTGCGACGTCATTACGCGCTCCATCAAATCGATGCTATCTAAAAACACCAACATTAGCCGCCGGCCCATTGTGGTTGATTCTTCGATAATGCTTCTTGTTTTGAACAAAAGCTCGCGCAGGTCGTCCTGCATTTGCCGGATAGACACCTGGTAGCGGATAAGTCTCTTATTCAAGTCCTCATAATCGGGTTTATCGCTATAAAAGCCGCCCTTGGTCTGCAGGTAGCCGGCTATCTCTATCAGGCATTCGCCCAGCATTTGCTGCATTAGGCGGTAAGGCCGTAAAGTGTAAAGCAACAGGCTGAGCAAAACATACCAAATACCGCCGGCCGCAAACAAAATTGCTTCGTGCAATACTGTGCCGGTAGCCAATAAATGCCCGTCGATATTGAAAATAAAAACAATCAATGCGTTCAGCCCTAAAGAACCTGCACGTGTACCATATACTGCTATCAAAGAGAAAAAAAGACTGAGCAAAATAAGCGATACAATAACCAGAGGAATGTAAGCATGCAAAGCGCCTGCGATAAGGATTACGGCAAAGTTCATTACAACCGAAATGACCAAGCTATTGCGACGATGATGTAAGGGACCGGGACTATCGCTAAGCCCTGTAAACATAGCTCCCAACGGCAAGGCAATAGCGCTTGCCAGCAGGTGATAATGATAAAGAATAACGGCTGGCAAAAGCGCGGCAACCGTAAGCCGCAGGCTAGTGTACAGATTCTGACTGCCAAGATATCTGCGAAGCTTTCGTATTGTCTCTTCTTTTGCCGACATGCTTTGCAAACTTAAGAGGATAGTATGTTTAAACGTTGCCTTAAGATTTGATTAAAATAATGAACATGTTCTGCACACAATAAACCATGCTCTATTTTTGGTATCAATTTAGTATTCTTTAAACAAACGAAAGAGTCATGGAAAGGGAATTGATATTGCTGAAGCCAAAAGATAGTATCCTAAGCTTGGAGGAAATTGAAACAGAAAAACAGAACATGAAAAAACTGTTTCCCTACATTGAATCCTTTAATGCTTTTGTCGTTACCAATGAGGTAATAGACATGAATGAACACAAAAAAGTAACCGGTCGTCACCGCCTGCTGAAAGCCTTTTGCGGCGAAAAATCGGAACACGAATTATTTATCTTTTGTAACAATTAATAAAAAAGCGCAGACCGAAACCTGCGCTTTTTTATTGACTTGCCTGCCAGGCCAACTTTAACCTTTTTATTTATCATTCCTTACTTTTTTCTCCGCCAAAATATGCTTTGCTAAATGAATGCTTTTCGTTCATTTTGCGCCTGACTCCTGCAAAGCCATTTATGATTTTATACAAACAGAAAAAAGACATTCACGAAAAAATTGAAGCGCTGAAATCAGAAGGTAAAACCATCGGCTTTGTGCCTACCATGGGTGCGCTGCATCAAGGTCATCTATCGCTTATAAAAGCCAGTTGCCAACAGAATGATATAACCGTTTGCAGCATCTTTATAAATCCTGCACAATTCAATGACAGCAACGATTTTAATAAATATCCTGTAACAATTGAAAGTGATATTCTGCAACTGACAGAAGCTGGAAACAATTTTTTATTTCTTCCGTCGGTAGAAGAGATGTACCCGGAAGGAAAACCTTCTGAACATTACGACTTAGGTGAGCTGGAAACAACATTGGAAGGGCAATATCGTCTTGGTCATTTTCAGGGTGTGTGCCAGGTAGTGAATAGATTGTTTACTATTATTCAACCTCACCGGGCTTATTTTGGTCAAAAAGATTATCAGCAATGCATGGTAATAAAAAGACTGATTAAACTAACCAAATCCTCTATTGATATCATTATCTATCCTACTGTCAGAGAAGCTGGCGGTCTCGCCATGAGCAGCCGTAATATGAGGCTAAGTGAGGAATATAAACAAAGAGCTACAGCATTATACAAAGCCCTTTCCTTTATCAAGGAAAATAAACTTAATTTTTCCATACCTGTACTTACCCGCCAAGCTGTACAAACCATAACAGACGCAGGTTTTCAAACAATAGAATATGTTGAAATAAGAGACGCAGAAACACTAAAAGCAGTTAATAGTATTAATGAGAATAAACCAACCGTAGCCTTGGTTGCAGCCTTTATAGGCGGTGTTCGTTTAATTGATAACATGCTCTTGTAGCTTATAAACCTTTCTTTTTAAAAAAATATCCGATAAAACATTATCTTAACATTACATAAAAAAGCTTGCTTTAATTTGCACTACGAAAAAAATCGTAACAATGATTGAACATAAAACAATAAAGCCTACCGAAAGCGAGTTGGAGATATTGGCGGTGCTTTGGGATAAGAAAAAAGCGACTGTACGCGAAGTGCATGAAGAACTAAGCGCTTATAAAGATTGCGGATATACAACTACACTAAAGCTAATGCAGATTATGCACGAGAAGGGAATTGTAAAGCGGGATGACAGTAGCAAGACGCATATTTATGAAGCTCTCATTTCAAAAGAAAGAACACAAAAACAATTGGTTGATAAAATGGTGAACTCGCTCTTTGGTGGCTCTGCCACGCAGTTGGTGATGCAGGCTTTAGGAAACAATGCAGCCTCTGCCGATGAACTGAATGAGATTCAGAAATTACTTGATAATCTGAAAAAACCTTAGCTATGTTTTCTTATCTGCAGGTTCCTTTTCTACAAGCTTTGGGCTATGCGATTGCCAATAGTTTATGGCAGATCTTCCTGTTGTGGTTAATCGTAATTGTAGTGAATGGCATTGCCAAACAATCATCTTCGATAAAGTATATCACCGCAGCATGCGCACAGGCCGGAGGCTTTGTTTGGTTTGTTACCACCTTGCAGTTTTATTATCGTCATTGCCATACGGCTTCTGTTCAGGCAGAGCAATTACTATCGCAGCACGATACGGTTTATACACAACCTCTTTGGACAGATGGCAGTCTGCTATCCTATCTCATCAAAGCCGAGGAAACATTACCTTACCTGTCTATCGCTTATCTTTTTTTATTGCTTCTTCTGGTGATAAAATGGATACGCGCTTTCCGGTTTACCCAACAGCTTAGTTCTTCTGCATTGCAACCCCCAAATGCAGGCTGGCAGCGGTTTGTAAACGAAACGGCCGACCGGTTGAATATCTTACAAAGTGTTACTGTTCATCTTTCTTCTTTAGCCAAAAGCCCGATGACGATTGGATACATAAAACCTATTATCTTATTGCCTTTTGCAAGCGTAAACCAGCTGACGACAGAACAGTTGGAAGCGGTATTACTGCACGAGCTTGCTCATATCAGGCGGTCAGATTATCTCATCAATTTATTGGCAAGCGTGGTTGAAATTATATTGTTCTTTAATCCTTTTACAAGACTTCTAAGCCGGCAGATAAAAGAAGAAAGAGAGAACTGCTGCGATGATTGGGTTCTGCAATTCGATTACAATGCAGCAATGTATGCAGAAGCATTGCTAAGCATCGCTTATTATCAAAATAATGAAACAACAGGCTTGCAGATGAGTGCAGCTTCAACACGGAAAGGCGAGCTGTTGCAGCGTGTGAAAAGAATGATTCAGCCACAAAAGACATTTAATTATAAACACCAGGTAATTGCCTTGTTTTTAATTACAGCTTTACTGTTTTCAATAGCCTGGCTGCAGCCGGTAGAAAATAGTTTGGCTAAACCAACGGCAAATAACATTAAAGAAGTCGATAAAAAAATTGTAGTTACGCCACTCACTGCACAAGTAGACAATCCTTTCTTCAATGCAGCTTCGTTGTTTTCGAAATCGCTGCAGGAAGATGTAGCTCAATCGCTGGCAGAAGCAGATAAAACTTTGCAAGACAGCCTGACACAAAGCAGTTTACTTGTGGCCCGTAAGGCAATGCAGGAAGCCGTGCCTCAGGTGATAACAGCCTTATCTTCTGCTGCTTGGCAAAAGATGTTGGTTGATGCAAAGAAACAAACAGCGCAAAGCCTTGCTAACATTAATTGGCAAGCGGTTCAGAACGAAGTGCCAACCTTATTCGATTCACTTTCTTCTATACCAATCAATACCAATGCTATTCAAAATAAGATAAATGAAGTAGCCAAGAAAAATGCGGTAAATGCCGGAGAACAGCTGGCAAAGTTGAATAACATGAAGCTAACTTTTAATTTTAGCGGAGATCTTCTTCAAAAGCTTAGCGGCGATGCTTTGTGTGCACTTCAGAATCTAAATTTTAAAGCCATTGAAGACTCCGTCGTTAAATCATCTCAACTACTGAATGGACTATTATTAAAACAAAGTTTGCAGCAGAAAGAGCTTAGCAAAAAACAAAAGGAATGGATAAAAAAATGGCAAGCCGATAGTATCCGAGCTTCATACTCTATCAGTAATGCGCCATTGGTTGCGCCCTTACCGCCGCAAGCTTTACATTTGAACGACAACGATGACAACAGAAGTAATGTTATAGGCTCACCGGACGTACCGCCGCCGCCAATTAATATCTTTTCAGAACCGGTTTATCAGCAAGATGCTGTCCATCCTAACAGTGCTTCTAAAACCATTCATATCATCAGCAATAACGATAGCACAACGCTGAATATCATTATCGAAATCAAGCAATAAAAAGCCAGCTTTTCATTGCTTCACTTACCAAATAATAAGAGCAGTAAAATCTAAGTTTTGTGGCGAAACAAACGACTTCTCTTAGCGTAAGGATCTTACAGAGATAGTACATCCTTCATTGTAAAAATCCCTTTTTTGTCTTGCAAGAAACAAGCAGCCATTACGGCTCCTGCTGCGAAACCACGGCGGTTATGTGCCGTATGTTTTATTTCGATATCATCAATCTCATTGCTGTAATTTACAATGTGTGTGCCTGGCGCAGGATCAACGCGAATGCTTTCAATTTGTAACTCATTGGGGTTTGCCGAAGGATGATTGACCCAGCTTAGTTTTTGCTTTGAGAATTGAAGTATTTGCTCAGCCAATGTAATGGCTGTTCCGCTTGGTGCGTCTTTTTTTTGCGTGTGATGAACCTCTCGTATGCTTACATTGTAATCTTGATAAGAAGACATCAGCCGGGCAAGATGCGTGTTTAATTCAAAGAATAAATTGACGCCAATGCTAAAATTGCTGGCATAGAGTAAGGCGCCATTTTTAGCTTCTACATATTGCTTCACTTCCTGCCAGTGCTGCAGCCACCCGGTAGAGCCGCAAACAACAGGAACATTAGCATCCACGCATTTTTTTATATTCTGCACTGCACTATGCGGCGACGTAAATTCAATAGCCACATCAGCTTGCTGAAGATAAGCTGTAGTCATTTCATCGGCTGTGCGGCTGCTGACACGCAATACCACTTCATGCCCTTTCTGCAAAAGGATTTCTTCAATGGCTTTACCCATTTTGCCATAACCAATCAGCGCTGTTTTCATTTCTGTTAATTTAGAAAGAAGGCAAGGGTTTATGCGGCGGATTTTTTAAATTAAACACAAAGCTCAATCCCGAAGATTTGGTAGCCGGCGAGTAAGAAGGGTTTACATGCATGGTCAAGTCATCGCTTACATCAAAGTCTTTCAAATGCCCGAAAACAGTGGCATCCGCTACATTTACGCCCCACAAAATAAGGAACCACAACAGGCTGTAATCTTTATCTCTTTTATACAAATTTCGATAGGACTGATATGTCGCTAACTCAAAAAAAGTTCCGTCTTTTCTTTTTACTTTCGAAGATACACTGGGAAGCAAACTGCTATCGTGTAAATATTGAGCTGCATACAAAGCCTGGTATCCCACTTTCATTCTTTTGTAATAAGTAGTATTGTAAACATAGGTTGTTGCCGGAATAGCCAGCGCACCATATACAATAGGAATTTTCCAGTATTGACGGTTATAAGCTTGTCCCCAGCCGGGCAAGACGGCTGAGCGGAAAGTAGCTTTTCGGGGGTCGTGTTTTAGCTTCGTTGCTGTTGCTGCAGTATCAGTAATTACTTTTTTGGGTGTAGCTCCTTTCAACTGTACAGCATTGCTGTCTTTGAATAACGAAGTCGTTGCAAGCCTGGCTTTCATCGTGTCTTGCTGTGCGAAAGAAGATGATACCGAAAGAAGAAGTATAATAAAAAAGATGAGCCGCATATTTATTAACCCGCGTGCACATTCATCATTTCAAGCAGCTTGTTCAGTTCATCGAGTGAGTAGTATTCAATGCTGATGCTGCCGAACCCTTGTTTGTTATGTGCCAGCTTTACTTTTGTTCCAAAATGTGAAGCTAAGTTATCTTCTATGCGTTTGTAAGCTGGCAGAAGTGTTTGTTTTACGGTAGATTTAACAGCTTGTCCATTTTGCTTGTAAAGGTTACGAACAAGCTCTTCGGTCTGTCTCACACTCAGTTCTTTTTCCATAATTTCATGAAAAACGAACAATTGCTTATCGACCGTGTCGATATTAATAAGAGCGCGGGCGTGCCCCATACTGATATGGCTATTGCGCACGGCAAGCTGAATATCAGGTGGCAATTTTAAAAGACGGATGTAATTAGCAACCGTACTTCTCTCCTTTCCCATCCGTTCTGCTACCTGCTCCTGCGTATAGCTCAGCTCGTCCATCATGCGCTTATAGCTGAGCGATACTTCAATCGCATTCAGGTCTTCGCGCTGCAGGTTTTCCAGCAAAGCCAATTCTAATAATTCCGCATCATTGGTTTGTCGTATGTAAGCCGGTATGTCGGCAAGACCCGCCATTTTCGCTGCCCTGAACCTTCGCTCACCAGCAACCAACTGGTATTTATTATCGCTGATTTTTGATACCGTAATAGGCTGTACCACATCAAAATTCTTTAATGAAGCCGCCAATTCCTGCAAAGATTTTTCATCAAAATCTTTACGCGGATTTTTTGGGTTGGTTTGTATCTGGTTCAGCGGAATGCGAATGACAGAAGTAGCCTGCTCTACTACGTTGCTTTTCAAGTTGCCGGCTGTTGTCTTCAGGTCGGCATCTATGTTTTGCAGCAGCGAGCGGATTCCTTTTCCCAATGCATCTTTATGCGGTTTTGCAGTAGCCATACTAAGTTGTAAGTTATAAGATACAGGTAATCAGTTTTTACAATGACTTTTACCAATCATTCAAAACTTGTCACTGATCTCTACTCAATTATTCTTTCTTCCTGTGAAATTTTTGTCAGGTTATTTTTTTGCAGCACCTCTTTGGCAAGGTTAAGATAATTGACAGCGCCCTTGCTATCTGAATCATATAAAATGACCGGCTTTCCAAAACTTGGCGCCTCGCTTAACCGTGTGTTGCGATGGATAATAGTCGTAAATACCATTTCATCAAAATGCCGCCGCACCTCACTTACCACCTGGTTGCACAGGCGCAGACGACCATCGTACATCGTCATCAAAATCCCTTCTATTTGCAGCGATGGGTTCAGCCGGCTCTGAACAATTTTAATGGTATTCAGCAGCTTGCCTAAGCCTTCAAGAGCAAAGAACTCGCATTGCACAGGCACAATCACGCTGTTGGCTGCAGTCAATGCGTTTACTGTTATTAAACCCAAAGAAGGCGAGCAATCAATCACGATAAAATCATAATTATCTCTGATGGCTTCCATTGTTCCCTTCATCACGTTTTCGCGGTTGGGGTAATTAATCATTTCTATCTCTGCGCCTACAAGGTCTATGTGCGATGGAATGAGATCAAGATTAGGTATTTCGGTCTTCAGCACTACGTCTTGTGCAGCCACACCGTTTACCATGCAGTCGTACAAGCTATGTGTAATATTGTGCAAATCGAAGCCAACGCCGGTAGTGCTGTTTGCCTGCGGGTCTGCATCAACCAACAGTGTTTTAAATTCCAATACGGCAAAAGAAGCCGCCAGATTAATGGCAGACGTTGTTTTACCCACCCCACCTTTCTGATTTGCTACACCGATAATTCTTGCCATAAATAAAGAAATAAATAAGCCATGTTCAATGTCGCAAATATCATTTTTTTATTCGTGTCTCTACGTTCATTTATTTTTTTATTTGCAGTCTCTTGTAAAACAAAACCTGCTTTTACAACCGAATGCGCAAGCTTTGCAATAAGATGGAACGCCCAGACAAAAAATCATAAGACATCTCATTTCTATCATTCGGAACAATGCGTTTGCAGGCAGTTTTTTTGCGCAAAGAGAGAAGCCTTAGTTTTGAAATTATGTTGAAGCTGCCACCTCATTTATATGCTAGAATAGAAGAACGCAAAACGCAGAACGCATACCGGCAACTGCGTTTGAGCGATGATCGTTTGGTTGATTTTTGCTCAAATGATTATTTGGGGATTGTAAAAAACAAATATTTGCAAAATTCATTTGACGGGTATTCGTCAGGCTCTACAGGTTCACGTTTGCTGACGGGCAACTCTGCTTTTATTGAAGAAACCGAACAGAAGATAGCAACCTTTCACAATGCAGAAGCTGCACTGCTATTTAATTCCGGTTACGACGCCAATATGGGTATTGTATCTTGTGTTGCACAAAAAGGAGATACGATTCTCTACGATTCGTTATGCCATGCTTCGTTACGCGATGGCATACGGCTCTCCTTCGCAAAGGCTTTTTCTTTTTTGCACAATGATGTAAATGATCTGCGCAAAAAGGCAAAAGCAGCAACCGGCGCTGTTTTCATCATCACAGAATCTGTGTTTAGTATGGATGGCGATATCTGCCCTTTGCAGGATATTCTCAAGGTTTGTTCAGAGTTTGGCGCCTACCTGATATTAGATGAAGCTCACGCCATTGGTGTGATCGGCGACAATGGCGAAGGTCTTGCACAACATCTTCAGTTACACAACGAAGTGTGGTGCCGCGTGTATACATTCGGTAAAGCTTGTGGTTGTCATGGCGCCGCGGCAGCAAGCTCCATAGAGTTAAAAAACTATCTAATCAACTTTTCGCGTGCCTTTATTTATTCAACGGCTTTGCCACCGCATTCAATAGCGTGTATAGAAAAAACGTATTCTGTTTTTCCAAAACTCTTCGAAGAAAGAAAGCAGATACAAACGCTGATACAGCAGTTTCAAAACGCTACGTTTTCTTTTCAAAAGCAGACTTCGCAAACGCCTGTTCAGGCAGTAATTATTGAAGGAAACGAGGAAGTAAAAAAAGCATCTGCCAAACTTCACAAACACGGTCTGGACATACGTCCTGTACTTTATCCAACTGTTCCCAAAGGCAGCGAACGGTTGCGAATTATCCTTCATTCTTTCAACAAAAAAAATGAGCTGGATCAGCTCATTTATGTGTTACAAACCGGATGGTAAAATGAATTAAAATCTCGGGCAAGGCAAGCCTTTGCTTCCGGGCGGTTGCTTAATGTAAATTAAAGAAATTTCCATACCGCCGCGGCTGTTGGAAGCCGTCTTTAATTCGGATGTATTAATATCGTAAGTCAATCCTAAATGAAAGTCGCTAAAATCTAACCCGACATATGGTATGAACGCATCGTTTAAACGAGCCCATGCACCGGCATAAACACTTACATTTTGTATACCTGCATCGGCATCTCCAACCGGCAACTGAATAGCGCCACCAATAACCGTTTCGTTAGCACCTGCTTGTTCACTATGCAAACCGCTAAGGTGAAGTGTATTGCGATCGCCGATTAAAAAATAACCGCCTGCCTGAAACGTAAAGCGGGGGTTCAAAACATAGTAACCGTTGGTCGTAAATTGTTCCTGCGGGCGAGAAATATGATACATGCTGATACCAGCATAAAAGTTATCATGCTCTGTAGCGCTGGAAGTAAAGAGTACACCGGCATTCAGATCGATATAACTTTTCTTCAGTACAGAACCGGGAAACACTTCATTGGTTGGTAGAGAAAACGTACCATCAGAAGCTAACTGATCCTCAAAAGTAAGCTTCGATGTATAAATATTCATGTTAGAATACGTAGTCTGAAAACCAATACCCAACTGCTTAAAACCATTTTCATCAAGGCTTTTATGGTACGCTGTTGAAAGAGCTGCATAATTAAATTTAACCGCACCGGCTGCACTTTGGTCCGTTAACGCCATAACGCCAACACCCCAGGTATCGTTTTCAGCCACCTTGTTTTTTAGGATGCCAAAATCGGCCGACACTGTGCCGGTTACATAAGCTTTATTGATAGTTGGCCACTGGTTACGGTAGTTGCCAGCAATGCGAAGATCACCATTAAATTTACCGGTAAAAGCAGGATTTAAAGTAAGTGGTGAAGAATAAAATTGTGAGAAATGCGGATCCTGGGCGAACACAGCAGCAGCACATACCAAACACAGCATCAATAGTGTAGTCCGTATCATTAGCAGTAGAATTTCGTGCGTGAAAATACAATGTTTTTTTATAACTGGATGCTCTTGCACAAAAATGACACTGGCTACAACATTAAGTGCGATCTTCACGACTGATTCTTAGTACCATAGGCAAGATCACCTGCATCGCCAAGCCCCGGAACAATGTAGCCTTTAGCCGTAATTTCTTCATCTATATCACCGCACCAGATGGTTACTTTGTCGCCCGCTTCAAGCTTTACGTATTCAAGCCCTGAGATGCAGGCGATTACTGTTACAATATGGATTTCGGCAGGCTCACCTTCTTCTTTCATGCGTTCTATTGTTTTCACTAAAGAAGCGCCGGTGGCAAGCATCGGATCGCTGAGAATAACGATTCGATTTTCTAATACCGGGCTGCTCATGTATTCAATGTGAATATCGAAACTTCCATCATGCCGGTGCTTTCGGTAAGCACTGATAAAAGCATTATCTGCCTTATCAAAATAATTCAATAAGCCCTGGTGTAGCGGCAATCCTGCTCTTAAAATAGTGGCTAACACAGGTTGCTGCGTCAGTAGCCGGCTGTTGTGAATGCCAAGCGGTGTCTGCGTTTCCGCTTCATGCCAGGGAAGATGGCGACTGATTTCGTAGGCAGCTATTTCGCCAATGCGTTCAATATTCCGGCGAAACCGCATGCGGTCAGTTTGTATTTCGGTGCTTCGCAATTCGCTGATCCAATTACTGACTAAGCTGTGATGTTCGCTTAAGTTGATAACCATGCGGCGAAGGTAAAAGAAAGCTTTTAGCCTACAATAAGCTAACAGCTTTCAAACACAAGCTCATTTTATAATGTATGGAAAGAGGAAATAGACAGGTAATCGTTCGTTCTTATCCGTTAACTGATAGCTTCTCAATTCTTATTCGAGAGGTAATTGTAGTCTTTCAAAATCGTTTCTAAGAATTCAACCGGGTGCTGATAATCGGTTATCTGCAAAGCGGTTCTGATTTTGGCGCTGGTTCGCTCCGCAAACTCATAATTTTTTTGTTTAAGACTAGTATCTAGAATGGTTTTGATAATATTCATATCCCGGTCGCTAAGCTTCAGAACATTGCCGTAGCGCGGCTTGTAGCTTTCGTCAAGGCTAAAGAATACGGTATTATTGAGGTCACTTTTTACACGGCTAACAATCACAAAAGTGCCGGCTGCCAGATCGCCCAGACGTTTGTTTTTCCTGATTAATATCACAATAGAAGTTACCAAAACAACTAGGTAAATAATAAAAACAAACCCTTCGTTTTTATTTGCTGAAATCATAAGAAAAAAAACACCCAGACCGAAAGAAGTAACATCAAAAGGACGAAGAAGCCAGCGTAATAAAAACTGGTAAAATGAAGGGCGGTTGCCCGATTCGCTAATTACTTTAATGCCAAGTATTTTTTTTCCAATGCTTTGTCCGTTCAATATTACTTCGCTTACCAAATGGTAAAGCAAAAGAGGAATACCGAGAATAATATACCAGGCGTTCATATTGTACTGGTTAGCCATTCTGTCCTGCACTTTCTGACTGCTATCCTGGAAGAAATGAAACAACAACCACAGCGATAGTAAAAAGTAAGCCATTTGTATCACAAAATCAATCAGCCAAGCGAAAAAACGCTGTACAATATTCGCCATTTCAAAGTCGAGCTCGATATTAAAAGAAGTCGGAATTTTAATTTTGTCCATACCCTAAAAACAATTGGGTTCGTTTGTAAAGTAATTAATAATTTCCGGTTTTTAAAACCATCCGTTTTGAGAGAGGCATTATTTATAAAAAACAACCGGGAAAGATGGCAAACCATTACGCAGGATGAGAATAAACATCCCGATGAACAGGCGGATGATTTTGTGCAATTGGTGGAAGACTTAGGTTATAGCAAAACATATTACCCGCAAAGTCGCATCACACAATATTTAAATAGCGAAGCTTCAAAAAAATACCTGCGCATTTACGAGAATCAACGCGAAAGCGGCAACCGGTTTATTTCATTTTTTACTTACACGCTTCCGCTTACTATTGCCAGGCATCACAGAGTATTGCTCACTACGTTTTGCCTGTTTGTTGCGTTTGTTGCCATCGGTTTTTTTTCGGCAAAAAATGAGCAGACTTTTGTACGCGAAGTTTTAGGAAACAGCTATGTGGATATGACGGAAAAGAACATCAGCGAAGGCAGGCCGTTCGAAGTGTATAGTTATGGAAATGAGGCTTTGAGTTTCCTGCAGATATTTGTGAATAATATCACCATCGCCTTAAAGCAATTTGCCGGCGGCATCCTGCTGGGTGTACCTACCGTTTTTAGTCTTGTTTACAACGCCATCATGGTAGGCACCTTCGAATATCTTTTTTATGCACATGGTATAATAAGCGACAGCCTGCTTACGATTTTAATTCACGGAACACTAGAATTATTTTCTATTGTTGTGGCTTCTACTGCAGGGCTGGTAATGGCAACAAGCTGGCTTTTCCCCGGAAATAAAAAAAGAACGGATGCACTGAAAAGTGGTGCCAAAGATGGTTTAATCATCGCTCTTTCGGGCTTTCCCACGCTGATGATGGCAGCCTTTTTTGAAGGCTTTGTAACGCGGCATACCGATATGCCACTATGGCTAAAATTAATTATCATCATTGCAT
>CAZZZH010000009.1:0-40224 GCA_964658445.1 Ilyomonas sp. | reverse complement strand
CTTTAGCAAAATAGAATTCAAATAAGAAGCCAGATTTATGGTTTCGCATCGTTGCTCGAATATTAAAAAATTGTTACCACAAAAAAATAATTGAAACGTTTAAACAAATGGAACTACATTTGCATTATCGTTTAAACAAAGCCTTGCTTCCACATCAGAAAGGAACAGGTTTTAAAAGATAACCGGTTTATTAGCTCTCTTCTCGATTCTTGCTCCATTTGATTTGTTGCCATCTTTATATTGCTTACGCCAGCGCGATGACTTGCCGTAGTACGTTTTTCCGATTGATGCCTTTTTTATTAATTAACAATTTAAAAAAAGCAATGTTATGAACAAGCAAGTATTGAAATTTGGAACAAGAGTAATTATCCTCGCAGGACTCGTAGGAACTCTCTCATTCTCTGGCTTCGCAGCCAACAAAGAAAAGGAAGCTTCTATTGTACAGTATGAAGGCACTACCGACAGAGGTATTATCTTCAACGTAAAGTATGAGAATGCTACCGCCTCTCCTTTTATTCTTATTATAAAAAACGAGAATGGCGAAGTGATTTATCAGCAACAATACACTGATAAAAGCTTTGATAAGAAAGTATTGCTCACCAAAGAGTCCGGTGATGCGCATCTTACTTTCGTTATTAAATCGGCTTCTGGCAGTCTGAAGCAATCTTTCGACATTACCACTTCTACTAAAACCGTGGAAGAAGTTGTGGTAAAAAATGCTCAATAAAGAGTCAATTATTTTGTGTGAGTAGAAAATCCTGCCTGCTTTCGAGCGGCAGGATTTTTTTATGTTGCGTCAGGTTTGTTGTCTTTCCATTGCCATAAATGCAGGCAGGCATAAGTGCGATATGGCTTCCAGCGGGCAGAAATCTTCAGCATTTTTTCCTTCATCGCTTTTTTGTCTTCGTCATTAATATTGTATATTTTTTTCATGGCATTTTGAATGCCGAGGTCGTCAACCGCAAAAACATCTTCCCTGCCCAGTGTAAACATCAGCAACATTTCTACTGTCCATCTTCCTACACCTTTTATTTGGGTGAGTAGAGCAATGACAGCCTCATTATCCATTGTCAGCAACATTTTATCACTGATATTATTGGCTACGCAAAAAGAAGCCACATTGTGCATGTATTTTACTTTAGCATAGCTTAACCCAATTGCTCTCAACGTTTCTGTTTCTGTTACCAGTACCTGCTGAGGGGTAGGCTCTTCATCATTATACAATGCAAGAAACCGGTGAAAAATGACCTTAGCTACCCGGGTGCTTAATTGCTGGCTCATAATGCTAGACATTAGCCGGAGCGGGATGTTGCTGTGAAGCTGTAAAGCAGGCAGCGGTTGCACAAGTGTCGGGTTTAGTTTTTTATCCTTCGATAAATGAGTAATATAGTCCATAAGGTACAGCCTGTGATTGTTAAGTTACCCCGCAGCCTTACGCCGTTGCGCCGGGTTTTACCATTTTTCTACTTTGCTCCACAATTTTAGCAGATAGATAAGCAGCACAATGAAGCTTATTACCATCCATATATAAAACAAAATATTTCCCAGCGAAACAGAGCCATCCACAAACGCGAGGTTGAACCGCAGACCGACCGTAACATTGAGGGCCAGCCAGCAAAAGGTAAGAAAAATAGATAAAGCTACACGTTTGAGAAAAGCAACAACTTCAGGTTCCATCAGCAACGGTTTTACTCGAAATTTCGTATATAAGTTTGCAGCCGAAAATAAACAATTCTGCAAATACGGATGTCAGTAAAATAACAATTTGTATTTGCTTTTTTAAAAGCCGCGCCTTATTTTACCAGCGACTGGGCTTAAAACAAACGCAAAAGAACACCAACGGATTAGCACTCTATTTTTTATTCGGCAGCTTATCTGGCATAAAGTATGCGCATTTGGTTGCAGGAGTGGAACCAAAGAACAATGAAGAACACTTATCAAGACGACTTATGAGAAGAACCATTGCATTGAGAAAAAACACCTTCCTGCTTACACAAAAAAGAATAAACAATCAGCGCATTTTACTACAGCTATGGAGCAAAAGAGATACTTTTGCCACCGGCTCACTCATAACCAATATGGAAAGAAAAGACTAAGCCAAACCACCACAAAAAAGACACATGCAGCAAATTGTTATCGGAATAATTGTAGCTTTTTTTATCAGCTTTTACCTGTTACCTGTACTTATACATCTGGCTAAGAAGAAAAATCTGGTAGATATACCCGACGAAAGAAAAATTCACACCGACCCCATTCCGCGGTTTGGTGGCATTGGCATTTTCGGCGGTTTTGTGTTCAGCTTGTTGCTCAATGCCAGCATCAACAACCAGTTTAATGAATTTCAGTATCTACTCGCCGCCTTTCTTATCATCTTTTTTCTAGGTGTGGGCGATGATGTTATGGTGCTGTCGCCTTTCAAAAAGTTCGTTGGGCAGTTGGTAGCGTCTTTCATTCTTATTTTTAAAGGTCATTTGCTTATCAATAACCTGCATGGCTTTCTGGGCATTCAGCAGGTTCCCGATTTGCTCAGCTACCTGCTCACTTACGTTACCATCATTGTTATTGTTAATGCTATCAATCTGATTGATGGAGTAGATGGACTGGCGGGTACGCTAAGCCTGATTTCTACTTTCCTTTTTGGAAGCTGGCTTTACCTAAACGGCGACTTAGCTTATTCATTAATTGCCTTTTCTTTATCCGGTAGCATACTGGCTTTTCTTTATTACAACTATCATCCGGCAAAAATATTTATGGGCGATGCCGGCTCTATGATGCTCGGGTTGATTAACGCCATCCTTGTTATCCGTTTTATCAACATGGCGCCTACGGCCCACGTTTTACCGGTTTCTGCATCGCCTGCCATTGGTTTCGGGCTGTTGCTCATCCCATTAATGGATACACTCCGCGTTTTCTGTATCCGGCTGGCACATGGCGTTTCGCCTTTCTCGCCCGACCGCAACCATATTCACCATTTGTTTCTTGATAAAGGCTTTTCTTCGGTGCAAACCACGTTCACGCTGGCAATATTAAGTTTGTCGTTTTCTATCCTGTTCTTCTGCATGGCATCGTTCAACACAACGGTAGTTTTTACACTGGAGGTCATTTTATTCTTTTCCATTATTTCTGCGCTGCACCTGTACGAGCCGGCACCAATGCGGGTAAAGAAAAAAGAAGATGGCGAAGTAGTGATAGAAGAACCACGCCGCATTCGTTTGAAAACATTATTCAATAAAAAAGAAAAGCAGACGGCTTAAGAAACTCACTGTTTTACTGATAAGAATGCCTGAATAGCTTTTGTTCAGGCATTTTTCATACAAAAGAAATAGCTACCAAAAACTTGGTTGCAATCAGCGATTTTCCTGTAACTATAAAAGAAAAATGACTTTGGGTAAATAAGCTTTTTGCATTGTGAAGCCTGCCGAAATGGCCTCTCCCGACTCATCACACCGCTCCGAAAGAGTAACGGACACCTCCCAAAAGCATCGTATGCTTCCAAAGGGTAGCCGAGGATTTCAAAAGGGCAGCGGAGCGCGGAAAAACATCATCATACCGATCCGGAACCGAAAGCGACTTTGTTGTGGTACCGAAACGTGGAGAAGGACAAAATTTTGCTCCTGTGACTGCAATTAGCCTCTATTCTCCCTTGTTTTCTTAATTTGCGCCAGCTTTAAACGAATACATTATATGTCTGAAGATGTCGAGTTTTTGTTAGACGATGCTGAGTCATCTATGAAAAAAGCCATCAGCCACTTAGAAACAGAGCTTACAAAAATACGTGCCGGTAAAGCCAGCCCGGCCATGCTAGATGGCATTATAGTGGAATATTACGGGGCGCCTACACCCATCAGCCAGGTTGCTAATATTAACGTACTGGATGCCCGCACGCTCAGCATTCAGCCCTGGGAGAAGAAGATGCTACAGGCAATAGAAAGAAGCATAATGGCGGCAAATATTGGCATTACACCGCAGAACGATGGCAACCAGATACGCCTGTTTATGCCACCGCTTACCGAAGAGCGCAGAAGAGAATTATTTAAAAAAGCGAGTAATGAAGGCGAGGGCTCGAAAGTTGCCATCCGCAGTATACGCCGGGACACCATTGAGCAGATAAAAAAGCTGCAAAAAGACAGCGAGATTAGTGAAGACGAATCGAAAGACGCTGAGAACGGCGTACAGGAAATTACAGACCGCTATATTGTTCTGGTAGATAAGCACCTGGCAGCAAAGGAAAAAGAAATGATGGCCATTTAGTTTCATTTCCTTCTTATACCTTTACTTCTCATCATAAAACCATTTACTTTATGGGCTTTGTAAAAGAGTTTAAAGAGTTTGCGCTAAAGGGCAATGTTGTCGACCTGGCAGTTGCCGTTATTATCGGCGGTGCTTTCGGAAGCATCGTTACATCGCTGGTAGACGACATCATTACCCCGGGTATCTTAACACCGGTACTGAAACGAGCCAACCTGTCGAACCTGGCAGACCTTGTGATTCCAGGAACGGCTATTAAGTATGGGCTTTTCCTGTCGCATGTTCTTTCATTTATCATCATTGCGCTGGCGCTGTTCTTAATCATCAAAGCCATGAATTCGTTTAAGAAAAAAGAAGCCGTGGCACCAACCGTTGCGCCGCCACCAACCGATACCGAAATACTATTGACAGAAATTCGCGATGAGCTGAGAAGCCGGCCACGCCTGTAACACACCGTTTATTAAACCTTAGTTTTTATATCTATTGAGTACCCCATCTTACCAGATAAAATTAGAGCAGTTTGAAGGTCCCTTCGATCTGCTTCTTTTTTTTATAGAGCGCGATGAGCTGGACATTTACGACATCCCGATTACGAAAATCATCAAAGACTTTCTTGATTACATCCACAGCCAGCAGCAATTGAACATCGAGCTGAGCAGCGAGTTTATTTTGTTTGTCTCCAGCCTTATGCGCGTAAAGGCAAAAATGCTATTGCCTAGAAAAGAAACCGATGCTTCGGGCAAGGAAATAGACCCGCGCTTAGAGTTGGTAGATAAGCTGCTTGAGTATAAACGCTACAAAGAAGCCTCGCTGCAACTGGCAGAACAGGAAGCGGCGCGGATGCTGATGATAAAACGCGGCAATATTCAAAGCGAACTGGCAGCCGTTGGCGAAGGGGCAGCCGAAGGCACCGAGATACAAACGGTAACCATGTTTAAACTGATGAAGACGTTTGAAAAAGTGATGCAGCGGCTATACGATAAAAACAACAAGCCGGTGCATACCGTGATCCGCTATAACTATACAATGGAAGAGAGCCGCGCGCAGGTTCTTGCCGATGTGCAGCGGAAAAAAAAGACTTCCTTCAGAAAACTGTTTCAGCATTGCGAGAACCGCATTCAGGCTATTTTTTTGTTTTTATCGGTACTAGAACTGGTGCAGTTAAACTACATAAGCCTGGCCGTAAGCGAGGGGAAAAACAATTTTGAAGTAGAATGGAACGAGGAAAGAGAAGAAGCCGGCGAACACAATCTGACGCTGTAAGCTGTATCATGAGGTTGTTAAATATCGGTAGCTGTACCTCACTGAATTTTTACTGTACTATCTTTAAGTGCGATAAACAAAAGGAATCATCCAAGCTGAAACCGGTTATTTACAGAGCCTACATGAGTGATTTTCTTTCACTTTACTTAAAATAGAAAAGATATTGAATTCACAATTGCAACAGACAAATAAGATGAATTGCTTTAGTTTATTTAAACAAAAGGCATTTTAAAATCCAATACAAAACAATCAATAGCAACAACAAATGAACGATAAAAAAAAGAAGAAAAAGAAAAAGCAGTCTTACCCCGTTGCACACGATGGGCATACTCTGCAGGGTACGCTCGAGGTAACGCGCTCGGGCATTGGCTACGTAGTGATTGCCGATGGCAAAGGTGATGTGCTGGTGCGCCCGCACGACTTTAATACCGCATTGAACGGCGACGAAGTAACAGTAAAAGTGGTGAAAGAAAACACAGTAAGCGGTAAGAAAGAAGGCCGGATAGTGAAGGTAATAGAACGCAAGCAAACTGAGTTTATAGGGCGGCTGCAGCTAAGCCAGCGCTTTGCTTTTGTAAAGCCCGACAGCGATAAGCCGATGCCCGATATTTATATATCGCTCGATAACCTGAACGGTGCCGTAGACCGCGATAAAGTGAGCGTACAACTGATAAAATGGGAGAAAGACAGCCGCAAGCCTGAAGGTAAAGTAACCGCCATTTTGCAGGCGGAAGATGAGAACGATATTGCTATGAAAAACCTGCTGGCCGAAGCTGGTTTTCCTTTGTCGTTCGATGAAGAAACCATGGAGGAAGCGGCCAGCATTCCGGAAACCATTACCCAGGAAGACATTGAATCGCGCCGAGATTTCAGAGATATTTTTACCATCACCATCGACCCGGCAGATGCGAAAGATTTTGATGATGCTATCTCGCTGCGCTCGCTGAAAGGCGGCTGGTACGAAGTAGGTATTCACATTGCCGATGTAAGTCATTATGTAACGCCCAACACCGCTTTGGATGAGGAAGCCTATAAACGAGCCACTTCTGTTTACCTACCCGACAGAGTGAACCCGATGTTACCCGAACATATCTCCAATGTATTGTGCTCCTTACGCCCGCACGAAGACAAGCTGACGTTCTCGGCCGTTTTCCAGATGAACAAGAAAGGAAAGGTAAAGCAATACTGGCTTGGCAAAACCGTGATCCATAGCAACCATCGCTTTACCTACGAAGAAGTACAACAGATCATAGAAACGAAGAAGGGCGAGCATAAAAAAGAGATTTTGTTGTTAAACGAAATATCGCAGAACCTGCGCGGGCAGCGGTTTTCAAAAGGTGCTATTAATTTTTCGTCGCAGGAAGTCCGCTTTAAATTAGATGAAAAAGGAAAGCCCATTGGCATCGAAATAAAAGAAAGCAAAGAAGCGCATCAACTGATTGAAGAGCTCATGCTGCTTGCCAACCGAACCGTTGCGGAGAATGTATCGAAGATAAAAATGAACAAGCAGGCAGTGCCGTTTCCTTACCGCGTACACGACCAGCCCGATGAAGAAAAACTAAAGCCATTCACGGTTTTTGCAAAGAAGTTCGGGCATACATTCAATACAGATACACCGGCGAAAATAGCTGCCAGTTTCAATGCTATGCTGGCAGATGTGCAGGGCAAACCGGAGCAACACGTGCTGGAGCAACTGGGCATTCGCACGATGGCGAAAGCCATTTACACACCGGAAAACATTGGCCATTATGGTTTGGGTTTCGAAAACTATTGTCACTTTACTTCGCCCATTCGCCGCTACCCCGATGTGATGGTGCACCGCGTATTGCTTTCTTGTTTGCAGAACGAGCCGATCATTGATAAAAAGATGAGCGAAAAATGCAAACACAGCAGCGAGCGCGAGCGCGCCGCTATGGAATGTGAACGCGCTGCCAACAAGTACAAACAGGTAGAATACATGCGCGAATATGTGGGCGACGAGTTTGAAGGCGTAATCAGCGGCGTTACCTCGTTCGGCTTTTTTGTAGAAACCGTTTTGCAAAAATGCGAAGGCTTGGTCAGCATTAGCAGTCTTAGCGATTTTGATGATTTCAGGCTGATTGAAAGTGATTATGCATTGGTGGGAAGACGCAGCGGACGCAGCTTCCGCATGGGCGATAAAGTGTGGATTAAAGTAGTAGCTGCCAATTTAGACAAGCGACAATTAGACTATGAATGGATGCTGCAGCCCGCTCATCACAAGCAGGCTGCCGCACCTAAAGAAATAAAACCGGAAACTCTAAAAGCCAAAAAAGTAAAAGAAAGAGAACCGAAACGGATGATCGAATAAGCTTATAAATTATCCGGATAGGCGTTTATCTTCTTTGCGCGGTGATGACTAAAAGTATTGGTCGCCGAAATTTCAATTTCATTCACCACGGCTCTGGTGTCATAATTCACTTCTATTATTTTGCCTCCATAGCCGGCTTCGTTTTTTACATTGTAGCCCGGTGCAAAAATAACGTGCTTACTTTCCGGCAGAAATTGCACACTGCTCACAATAGATGAATAGGCATCTACATCCCGTTCTTTTCCGTATTGCCATATCTGTTGTACCGTCATCTTTACCGGATCTATCTTAAACTCTACCGCACGGCTGTACTTTCCGGGCGCACCATTGCGGGGATTGCTTCCGTCAGCTGCATCCAACGTGCGGTTAGTACCATTATCAAACATCATTAAATCGCCGTTGGGCAACTGGATAGGCGAGTGCTCGTAGCAGTTCCATTCAAAATCGGGTGCAATGGTGCTGCCATAGGCAACGGTCGTATCAGCAATCACATCGCCCGATGCATCAAGCGGCGTGAGGAGGTATTTGTACAGCGAATCACCTCTGCCATTTACGCCCCAATCTTTGTGAGGCGCCAATATCCATTTTACATTATTGCTGCGATCTAATTTTACCACGCCCTGCTCTCTGCCGGAAACGATAATGGTATTGTCTGTTGAATCGTCAAGCAAAGCATTGCCGTGAAACCAGTCGCCGTTGGAAGGAGCACCCCAAACAATACGGTTCTCATTCAGCGATTGCTTTAAATCCCAGACATCGATAATTTGCTTCGAGTTCCTGTCTATTTCAATGACATAATCTTCAATTGTGGGGTTGCTATTGTTGGTATAGGTGCTGCCGATCTTGGTAGCATTCAGCAGGAAATTACCATTGGCTTCTTCATGTACTTCGTGATGAAACAGGTAGCCCGGTATTGTCCATCTGTTTATAACGTTACCCAAAATATCTATTTCGTAAATAGTACCGTTTACAGAGTTTCCGAAGTAGAAATTTCCATTCTTCAGTCGCGCAATTCCATCTTCATAATTCATATTGGAAAGCTCGGTATTGCTCGAATAATCCAGCACCCAACGGGTGTCTCCGTAGGCATCCATCATGTAGGGAATACAAGGCTTACCGGCAGTTCCGGACGTGCTGTAATTACTGACTAAGTACATGCCTGGTACCACCTGGCTGGCATCGGGTACGCTTGCCACAACAGAAGACGGCATTGACGAAGGAAGTGCCTGCGTAACAATAGCTGCGGTGCTTTGTGCTACGGTATCGCCGGCATTATCTACTATACGTATATCTACAGTATTTGCCGTATCGGCATACATGCCAATAACAGGAATGGAATGAAAAGCGCCGGTATCGCTGAACAGGTGCGTAACATCTGTTAATGCACCATGCCTGCCATGAACACGGATAAACGTTCTTCCACTTTTGACAGAATAAAAAGTAAGCTGTGCAGACAGTGGCGTGTAACCGTTTGGATTGACACTGATACCATTTGCCGTAACGGTAAAATCTACAGGTGTTGGTTTGGTAGCAACCGGTGGCGTGCTATCGCTGTCGTGCTTGTTACAATTGGTTAGCAATAAGACCGCACATACCAAAAAGCATACGATAGGTAATCTTCTCATGTGTTAGCTCTGATTTTAAATTTCTAAGATAAAAATTCGGTTATTTAGACTTCAACAACTTCAGTCCGACTGAAAAAATCGTGCAAGGTTTTATGCAAAAGAGAAATAAAAATACTATCAATAATAATAATGCCCAACACGCGTACCACGCTCCTGATAAGGATCTGAGAGAAGGAAGGTTTTCCGCCTTGTTGGTTCACCACTTTAGTAAGCGCCAGCCATTTACCTGGCGTTCGCTTCCAGATGGCTTCAAAAAAAAGGTAGTAAACAAAGCCAACAATGGCTAAAAAATCATACAGTGGAATAAAAAAAAGTCCCCAATATCGAACATAAAAATCCCAGCCGTAGTTTACGCCAAACGTAATGGCGCAAATGAGTATAAAGTCAACTATAAACGCCAATACCCGCGTACCAATACCTACCGTTCTCATGTGTAAAAATTACTGCAAAAGTAGCATCGGATTGTCTGTATTGCGAAGCCATATTCCTGAATAAATTTTGCCCCAAACAGCAATGCCTGTGTACATTGCAGCTATGTTGTTTGTAAAACAATTGTCGCTTACGCAGTTTCGCAATTATGCCTTCGAATCGTTTCGGTTTGCGCAGCCCGTGGTGGGTATTTATGGCGCTAATGGCAGCGGCAAAACCAACCTGCTCGATGCCATTCACTATCTCTGTTTTACCAAAAGCTATTTTGCCCGCGCCGATGTGCTGAACGCGCACTACGGCACCCAGGGCTTTCGGCTGGAAGCCTTGCTGAACAAGGGCGCGCAGGATTTTCATATCGTGTGCATACTGCGCGAGAACAACCGGAAAGAAGTAACGGTAAACGATGAGTTGTACAAGCGTTTTTCGGCACATATCGGCAGATTTCCCTGCGTGATGATTGCGCCCGACGATGTAGAGCTTATCACCGGCAGCAGCGAAGAAAGGCGGAAATTTATCGACACCATTTTATCGCAGCTCAACGCGGTTTATCTTCTTACTTTAATTGAATACAACAAGGTATTGCAGCAGCGAAACAGCTTGCTGAAAGCCGCTGCCGAGCACAACCGGCTGGACGAAGACCTGCTGCAGATACTGGACGAACAGCTAAGCGAAAAAGGAAACAAAATCTATAGCTGGCGCAACGAATTCATGCAGGAATTTCTGCCGCTGGTGCGCGAAGAATACAGCAATATTGCCGGCAAAGACGATGAAGTAACCGTGGGCTACGACAGCCAGTTGCAAAAGAGCAACCTGCAAACCTTGCTGAACGAAAATCGCCAGCGCGATCTGTACCTGCAGCGCACCGGCGCCGGCATTCATAAAGATGATTTGGAGATAACCATGCACGCACAGTCGTTTAAAAGCCTGGCCTCACAGGGGCAGCGCAAAAGCCTGCTCTTTGCCATGCGGCTGGCAGAGTTTGCTATTATTCAGCAGCACAAAGGCTTTGCGCCGCTGTTGTTGCTGGACGATGTGTTTGAAAAGCTGGATGCCGACCGCATGCACAACCTGCTGTACAAAGTGTGCGTGCAGCAGCAGGCGCAGGTGTTTATTACCGATACTCACCAGCAGCGGCTGGCAGAAGCGTTTGAAAAACTGGGCGTGAAGTACGAACTGGTGGGGCTGAGTTCGTAAGCCGGCTTAGCTCTTTACAGCATAGGTAGAAACGGGCATTGTAAAATCGCTTTTGCCCGCGCTGTTTTGCGCCAGTACCTGCACCGTTATGGCGGTGCCGGGTGCCAGCCCGCGCACTACTTCGCGCGTAGTACCTGCGGGTATAATAATAAATTCGCCGGGCTTTTCTGCCCACATCTGTCCGTTAGAAATAGAGAAGCCAAATGGCTGTCCTATAAATACAATCCAGAAATAGCTGGTGGCGTATGGCACCGCCTCAATACTCATTACCAGGTCACCATTTTCATTTTTAACTGTGGGCACACCGGGCACTGCAGGCACCGGCTTGCGGCTGCTGGTGCCGCTGGTGCTTTTAAAACCACTGCTTTCAATCATGGTTTGGTTACCATTGGCGGTTGCATCTACATAGTCTGCCTGGTCAGTCATGATTCCCAGCACAATTGCCAGCGAATTTTTATAATCCGCTCTCGCTTTCGACCCATCTTTCCGGTTAGTGTAATGGTTAAACAGGTTGGCGATTTGTGTATCCATTTCCGCCAACGCCACCGGTGGTTTTGGAAAGCTATCATTGCCGGTCATACCGGTTTGTACTTCTTTGGCAGTAGTAGCCAGTTTAAAGCCATTGTTTTTGCTCCAGTTTCTGCGAACTACAATCTTGCGAGGCATAAGTATTCGTTTTAAATGTAAGAAAATAGATATGGATATCTGTTATTGGAACACATCACAAAAGTAAAATTCAATTTCTTTAGTTTTTGAACTTCGGGCTTAAAATAAGATGAAAAAAACCTTAAAGACAATCGTAGAAAATGCCGGTTTCTATGCCAAACGTTTCATTATATATTTCAACCGGTTTATCATATATGATAAATCGTTTGTCATATATATCAAAGCGTTTGTTATACATGATAAGTGTTTTGAAAGCATAAACGGGCGATGATTATATATTTCAAAACGTTTACCATATATACTCAGTCGTTTGTTATATTAAACAAAGCGTTTGTCATGTATAACAAACGTTTTGTTTAATGAAATGAAGTTTTTGTGTATCGGTTGATTTCGATAATATACGAATAAAGATAAATAATAACTATTTTTCTTTTTTGTGAGTCTATTGTGCCAATGCAATTTTATGAGATGGATGGCTGCAAATGGAATTGATGCGTTGCATATATTTGAGAGGTGGCGGCAAGGTAGTCGACAGTCTCAAAGAAATCTGCGATGTTATTTTACTCTAATTAAGACTTAACCAATGAAAAAGGTTTTTGATAAAATAGGCTTGACTGGGATTATAGCTATCCTCACATTTACATGTATATTTATTTACGGAAAATTTGAAGACAGTCAATTAGCGAATAACACTGCCTATACAAAAGGAATAAGTTTAGGGATAAATAAAGGTGTTAGAGGTAGCAGGTATTTATACTATTCATTTACAGTTGACAATGTTAATTTCAAAAGTCACGTTTCAACAGATTTTTGTAAAGATTGCAATAGTTGTTGTATAGCAGGCGACACAGTAATTGTAAAATATCAAGGCGATGATCCTCAAAACAATGGTTTGGTTACGCAGTTGCCTAAAGGACTAACTTTGGAAAATAGTCACTGAAATGATGGCGATGTATAATAATAACATAAAATACAGCAACCAACCTCTAGGTTTGCGCCTTTGCTGGTGTTCTTTACCAGTAAAATAAATACCTTTTCACACCCGCTTTATCATCCGCAGTTTATGCGTTCGTTGCCCGGTGTTCCGGTTCATAATGCCAAACGAATCGATGGTATCTATCCGCACACTCCCCGAAGCATGAATGATTTCGCTGCTGCTGAACAAAATGCCAACGTGCACAATTCTGCCGTCTTCATTATCAAAAAAAGCCAGGTCGCCGCACTGCGCTTCCTGTATAAAATGAACCAACTCTCCCTGAGTTGCCTGCTGGTAGGCATCGCGCGGCAGCCATTTGCCAAACAGTTTCAATACCTGCTGCACATAGCCGCTGCAATCAATGCCAAACGAGCTGGTGCCACCCCAGAGGTAAGGCACATTCTCGTACAGCAAAGCAGCCATTTTTATGACTTCTTCTGTAAAAAAAGAAGTGTCGAACAGAAGGGTTTCTTCTTCAGTATATTCTATTTTATAACTGCCAACGTTTCTGTTGGTAAACACCGGCGTTGCCACGGGCACATACAGTTCGGTTCCGTTTAGCCGCACTGTTGTATTTCTTTTAAAGGTAAAACCGGTGGGTTTTGCCATGGCAACATCCTCACTTACTTCAGCCAGTTGCGAAGTCTGCGCCCAGCCGGTATAGTCGTCGTACAGGCATTTTATTTTCGTAAAGTCTTTGGCTGTTTCCAGCACTTCTGCTGCTTCGCCAAACAAGAGCCCGCTTACCATTTCGCTGCGATGAGAAGCCTCGCTGCGCAAAGGACAAACGGCAACCACACTAATAACAAATGCCATAAGGAAGGAAGTAAAATGTAAAATTCAAAAGTAGAACGGACGGCGACAACTGCGGCAGAATTTTTAGCGTTTGGTTTTTTATGTTTTTGCAGTGTGGAATCGGTTGATAACTGCATCTTAGCGAAATAAAAAGCTACTTTCACGCGTGAGCCACAGCAACGATGCAACTATGGGCGACCAGTACCTGCTGGAGCAGTGGTATGCCACGAAAGACAACCAGATACTGGGCACTTTGCTGCAGCGCTATACCTTGCTGCTGCTGGGTGTATGCATGAAGTACCTGAAGAACGAAGAAGAAGCCAAAGATGCCGTGCAGCAGGTGTTTGTTAAGGCTATTTCAGAGCTACAGAAATATAAGGTAGACTACCTGAAAAGCTGGCTGTATATGATAGCCCGCAACCATTGCCTGATGCAGCTTCGCGACAATCATATTATTATAAAAGAAGCCGGCGAATGGCTGAACGATGAGGCAGACATCAACGCTTTTGAAAGCATAGATAAAGAGCGGCTGCTGCGCTACCTGGAAGAAGCGGTAGAACAATTGAATGCCGAACAGAAAACATGCGTAACTTTATTTTACCTTCAACATAAATCGTACAACGAAATCAGCGCCCAGACGGGGCAAAGCCTGATGCAGGTAAAGAGCTGCATACAAAACGGAAAGCGCAACCTGAAGCTCCTCATCAACAAAAAACAGAAGCAAAACAATGGCTGATGCAGACAACATATTGCTGAACAACGATGAGCTGAACGATCAACTGATGAACTACCTGAACGGTAATTTATCGGAAGAAGAGGCACGCAGTATGGAGAAGCAAATGAGCGATGATGCGTTTGTAAAAGATGCCTTGGATGGCTTGCAGCAGTTCTCGTCGGGTAAAAAACTGGACGACTACGTTAGAACCCTTAATAAAAACCTGCAGCAGCAATTAGCCATTAAAAAAGAAAGAAAATGGAAGCGCAGACTGAGCCAGCCTTCCTGGATTTTGCTGGCCACTGTATTGATTTTGCTACTGTGCATATTGGCCTATGTGGTGGTAGAGTTTGTAAAAAATAGTTAGCGCAACTACGCTTAGCTTCGCTGCGTTATGAGCACGGTGCAAAGCAAGGGTTTACAACTTCAGGTTTCCACCGGTTACCGGCATATCTTCAAGCTGGCCCTGCCGATCGCGGCTTCTTTGGTAGTGCCGCAGCTCAACTTTGTTATCAACAATATTTTTATCGGGCATTTTCTGCCGACTGCTTATCTGGGCATTGCTGCCATTACGGGTGTTTATTACCTCATTTTTGCCTGCATTGGCGTAGGCTTCAATAATGGCTTGCAGGCTCTCATTGCCCGCCGCGCGGGCGAGAACCGATTGTCTGCCATCGGCAGTTTGTTTCAAAATGCAGTTATTATTTCTACCAGTATTAGCGTGCTTTGTATTGCCCTCACTTACGTAGCAGCGCCGCCGTTGCTGCGCCTTGTTTTGCATAACCGAGAGCATGCCGATATTGCCATCCGGTTCTTGTACATGCGCGTGTGGGGCTTGCCTTTTTTGTATCTCTACCAGATGCGCAATGCCTTGCTTGTGGGTACCAATAACAGCCGGTTGCTTATCATCGGCACTTTGGCGGAAACGCTTACCAATATCTTCTTCGATTATACATTGCTCAGCGGTTCGCTGGGCTTTCCGAAGATGGGCTTCCAGGGCGCAGCGCTATCGTCTGTGTTTGCAGAAATAGCCGGCTTGCTTGCCATCTTTGGTATTATGTATGGGCAAGGATTAAGCAGCCGGTTGTCTTTGTTTAGAAACATCACGATTCATAAAGATGAAATCCGGCTGATACTGGTTCAGTCTTCGCCGCTTATTCTGCAGTTTGCAATTAGTTTGACAAGCTGGGAATTATTTTATGTTTTGATAGAGCGCAACTGCAGTGTTACCGACCTTTCCGTATCCAATGCGATGCGCAATGTATTTGGTGTATTTGGCTGCTTTGGCTGGTCGCTGGCTTCTACTACCAATGCCATGGTGAGCAATATTATCGGGCAGGGTAAAAATGAAGAAGTGCTTGCTTTAATCCGTCGCATTGTGCGCATAGGCGTTATTGTAGGAGCTACCTTTTTTTTAGTGATAAATTTACTTCCGGGTTTGTTTCTTTCTGTCTACGGACAAGGTAATGCTTTTGTGGAAGACGGAATTCCGGTGCTTCGCGTGGTATCGCTGGTGATGATTATGCAGCCTGTGGCTATCATCTGGCTAAATGCCGTGGTTGGCACCGGCAACAGCAAAAAAAATCTTTATACCGAATTAATGGCTATTGCAGTTTATACGTTGTATGTATGGCTGGTGCTGGAAGTGTTTCATTTGTCGGTAACTATAGCCTGGATATCGGAATGGGTTTACTGGATCATTATATTTATACCTTCCTTTTTATACATTAGAGGCGGCCAATGGAAAGGAAGAATGATCTGATACAAAAATGCCCGCACAAACCGTGCAGGCATATTTTATCGCTTTAAAAACCCAAAACCTTATACAATGGTATTTCTTCTTGACAGAACCGCTCTGCTGGAGAGGTTCTGTGTTTTGCGGCCGCGCTGAATGTTCCACAGATCAGCTATGCCGAAAGATTTATCATGGTTTGTAAATTGACGGCTGGCTACCGTTTCTTTTACTTCTGTTGTTAACTGGTTGAGTTCTTCTGCACCTAAGTTTATAATGGTGCTTGTAATGTTGCTGTTCATACACTTTGTTTTTTACTTGTTCATTAATAATAATAACAAGCCTCGTTAAGCAATTGTATCTTATTCTCTGCAGAAGATAAAGAAGGGATTATTGAGTAGCGTTCCGCGGGACAACTACCGAATCCTTTTCCAGAATTGCAGTGCAAAGGTAGGAGTGATTAAACGATTAAACAAATAATTCTTGTTTCAGCGGAAGAAGATTGTGTTAAACGGTAAAAAACTGCAAATGGTACAATAAATGATGTTTTAGGTTGCCTCCAAACTGGGTTTAATTATATAGATATGAAGATTGCTTTTCATGGCGCAGCGCGCACTGTTACAGGTTCTAAACATTTAATTACATTAGAAAACGGCAAGCAAATTTTATTAGACTGTGGTATGTTTCAGGGATTGGGCGAAGCTACAGATGACCTCAACAGCAGCTTAGGTTTCGATGCAGCAGAGGTTAGTTATCTTTTATTATCACATGCCCACATTGACCACAGCGGTTTAATACCTAAATTAGTAAAGGAAGGTTTTAAGGGAGCCATTTACTGCACGGCTGCCACGCGCGACCTGGCAATGCTGTTGCTTCAGGATTCAGCCGATATACAGCGCAATGAAACACAGCTTCGCAATACGCACCGTCGCCGGCACGATGATGTGATAGAGCCGTTATATACCATAGAAGATGTAGAACACACAGCATCGCTGTTTAACATTATAGATTACGATACCTGGATAACGATTGAAAATGGTATTGAAGTTTTTTATAACAACACCGGGCATATTATCGGAAGCGCAGGCATCACACTCCGAATCAGGGAAAATGAAGAAACCAAACTATTGCACTTCAGCGGCGATGTGGGCAGATACCGTGATGTAATTTTATCCTCGCCGCAATGCTTTCCGCAGGCAGATTTTATCGTCATCGAAAGCACGTATGGCAACAGCCTGCACACTGACCAGTTCAATACGCTCGATACATTATACAAGCATATCAAACACACTTGTGTAGATAAAGGTGGCAAACTGATTATTCCAGCTTTTAGTGTAGGCCGCACACAGGAACTGCTTTATTTTTTAAATCAGTTGAGCCTCGAACGAAGATTGCCCGATGTGCCGGTAATTGTCGACAGTCCACTCAGTTATGAAACAACACAGGTGATAAAAAAATACCCGGCTTTGTTTAATGAACGCCTGCAAAAAGTGATGGAGACAGACGATGATCCGTTCGACTTTCCAGGACTTTATTTTATACAGGATGTAGAAGACAGTAAGCAATTAGAACACAAAACAGGGCCTTGCATAATTATCTCTGCAAGCGGCATGGCAGACGCCGGTCGCATTCGCCATCACATCAAAAACAATATTGAGTTTGGGCGAAACACCATTTTGTTGGTGGGGTATTGTGAGCCTCATTCCTTAGGGGGTCAACTTATGAATGGAGCCAAGGAAGTAAAAATATTCGGCCAAGAACTGGTAGTAAATGCAGAAGTGGAAACCATGCGCAGCATGAGTGCACATGGAGATATGGACGATCTTTGCCGCTATCTTGCCTGCCAGGAAATGAATAGTGTAAGCTGTGTTTATTTAGTACATGGCGAGTATGGCGTGCAGCAAGATTTTATGAAAAAGCTTATACAAAAAGGCTATACACGTATAATGGTTCCAGAAATGCATGCTGTATATGGCTTACACGAACCGGTGCTGGAAGCAGCTACAGAACCATAGTTTGTTTGAAAAATTTTAGGAGTCCGACTTTTAAAATAATTTGCCTCTTTACCTGCTGTCTCTTACTTTTGCACTCCCAATAAAAAACGGAGCGTTGGTAAATCGGTTAATACACCTCCCTTTCACGGAGGAATGACGGGTTCGACTCCCGTACGCTCTACCAGATTGTAAACTCCTTCAAAAGCTGATTTTGAAGGAGTTTTTTATTTTCAAATAATCTTATCTTTTTCAATGAGTTAGGGCTTTACAGAGCCTATTTACTTTCGAAATTACAATTCACCTATTTCCTAACCAGCAGTATGAGGTAAACTAATTCGGTAACCTGCCGTTTTTGTCAATGGTAACCAACTTTTCCATCTCTAAAGGTTAAACGTCACTCGATTGCTGACACAAAAACTACTTTCCATTATTCTAATTAAACATTCTATTTCCATACACCCCTTATACAGAGTATAGCTTCAATAATAATTGTTCATAAATATCAAAATTTACTTTTCGTTAACCGTTAATCAGCGTTTTATTAATCTGTGTCGCTATTATGATAGGTTTATAGTAGTTACATCTTAGTGAAATCTGAATAAAATAAATTTTCCGACATTATAGATTTTACTTATTTTTATAAGTAAAACCCCCTCATGAATAAGCTGCTTATCATATTCGGTATGTTGATATTTTTCCAAACTTCTGTAAAAGCGCAATCAACGATAATCATTCAACGCGGAACAACAACTTTGTTTGCAACAACCTTAGATGATGCGATTGCAACATCACAGAACGGAGATTATATTTATCTACCAGGAGGTACTGTTCCGACAGTTAATTATACACAACGCATTACTAAAAAGTTAAAATTTTTTGGAGCTGGCTATCATCCGGATTCGTCAGCTGCAACCGGAATCACCCAAATTCTAGGGGACTTTGAATTTAACTCGGGAAGCGACAGTTGTTTTGTCACGGGAATTACTTTAACAGGTTCATTGAACGTTAGAGGTCCGATTACTGGTATGGCTGTTACCAGATGTAAACTCGGCGGTCTTTATTTAAACCAATTGACAGGTGGGCTTATATCAGAAAATATTACAGGAGGCATCCTAGGAAATTCTACTTTCTGCTCCAATACCGTACTGCAAAAAAACGTAGTGAATGGATATGTATCATCTATCAGTGGTGTAACTTTTAGTAACAATATTTTTCTTCTGACAACTTCAACTTTACTCACTAGTTTAAACACAATGGTATTTCAGAACAATGTTTTTCTAACCCCTGCGAATTATTTTTACTCTGCTGGTAGCTGTTCCAATATGTCCTATTCGAATAATCTTTTTGTGGCAGATTCAGCTGCAGTAATTTCAGGTATTTTTTCTTCTAGTAACAATCTGTTCAACCAGCCATTTAGCTCAATTTTTACAACCTATACATCTGGCTCTTCATGGACGACAAGCCAAAATTATCATTTGAAAGCAGGAAGTGCAGGAAAGAACAAAGGAACTGATGGAACTGATATTGGCGTATATGGATCATCTTCACCTTTCAAGGAAGGTGGTATTCCAATTAATCCTCATTATCAGGCTATCACAATTCCTAGTTCGACGGATGCCAATGGAAAGCTAACTGTTAAGATAACAGTAAAAGCTCAGAGCAATTAATCCTCAAATTAATAAGAAATGAAGCGAGCTGTTCTTTTTTTGTTGCTTCTATTTTTTGCCGCTATAGGGATTGGTCAAACCAAGATCAACAATTACGAGTACTGGTTTGATAATAATTATGCCGGCAGAGCTATAAAAAATGTAACTCAAGCAACTGCTTATACCTTCGATTCAGCAATTAACACCAACAATCTGTCTGCTGGATTGCATTCCTTTAATATTAGATTTAAAGACAACATTGCTAATTACAGCAGTATCACATCAGCATATTTCTATAAGTCTGCTACTAAACTTTCTGCTTACGAGTACTGGTTTGATGGCAACTATAATAATAAAATTGGGAAAAGTTCTACCTCCACTACCATTAACCTTTCTATAGATGCTTTGCCACAAACAATAGGTTATCACGTTCTCAATATCCGTTTTAAAGATGATGTAGGCATATGGAGTTCTGTAAAAAGCAGCTATTTTGTTCGGTCATCCAGAACCCTTACTGCCTATGAATACTGGATTGATAATAACTATGCAAACAAAGTAGTGCAGCTTACCTCCTCACAGACAGTGAATTTTACCACACCTATTGATTACAACTTTTTATCTGATGGACTTCATCAGTTTACTATCCGTTTTCAGGGTGAGAGTGCCATATGGAGTTCTGCATCTTCCACTTATTTTTATAAGGGTGCATACAGTATTCTTGCCTATGAATACTGGATTGATGATTTCGCCCATAAGGTTACGCAAACCGTTTCATCAGCTCAGCCAACTTATATTTTAGAGATCGGTATAGATCCCTCCAGCTTCAGTTCTGGGTCACATATAATTACCTTCAGGTTTAAAGACAAAGCGGGTGTATGGAGTTTGCCAACTGCCAAGTATTTCAGTCAGACACCCAAAGATGAGGACAGAGACGGGCTACCCAATGAAACTGAAACAGCCCGCTATGGAACGGACACGGCCAATTTTGATACAAATAATGACTGGCTGGCAGACGGTGTGAATGTTTTCACAGGATTATCTCCTTTGTCTTTAGACACCGATGGAGACGGCGTTTTCAATGTTCAAGAAATAGAGAACGGCACAAGCGCCATATTATGGGACAGTGACTTTGACGGCGTGTCCGATAAAACAGATCCCTTTCCGCTGGACAGATTCCGAACTAAACTACCATTGTCCAGTTCCTCTGATCATACTGCTCCTGTTATTACTTTATCTGAACCACTTTAAACCAAAGCTACCACATCTCATGAAAAAGACCTTTCATAGTATATATACCCCATTTATGCGTTATAGAGTTTTCTTACTCTCTTTAATAATCATTCTTCAAACCATTTCAGCTCTAAGTCAGAATAACAATTATCCTCTCGTTCATACACCAGAGACTGTGAACATCAATTACAAAGTTCCAACAGATATTATTACCGATGAAGAAGCAATACCAATCTCCTTTTCCGCAGTTCCTGCTGATGAAGAAATATATAAGGTTCATTTTTTTGAGGAGCCTCTTATTCCTTCCAATGCAATGCTGAAAGCAGAAGAGAACAGAGACCTCGTGTATGCGCTGATAGCTTACTCACAAAGGAAGAATGCTGATGATTTTACATCTATCACTCATTTTTTAGAAGCGTATCCAAAAAGCCGCTGGCAAGGAGCGTTATCAGCCAACTTAGGACTTGTATATCGTCGAACCGGCTATTATAACAAAGCATTGGACGCCTGGCAACAATCATGGATTCTTTTAAAAAATAGTAACGAGGGTCGGGTAAAAGTTCTAGCAGATAGAGTATTATCTGAATTGTTGTTACTGGATGCATGGGTGGGGCGAATGACTACCATTGACAGCTTGCTGTCACAAACCAAAGATAGAGTAATAGAGGGGCCGGCAGCGGCAAGGGTGGCTTCCGTCAGGGGTGCTTTGTGGACAATGAAAAATCGGCAGGGTCTTTCATTTAAATGTGGTCCTTACGCACTAAACTATTTGTATGCCCTCCATGACAGCACAAAGCCATTTAGTGAAAGAATGATGAATGTGCAATCTACTCCAGCAGGATTTTCATTGGCAGAGCTTCTAACTTTCTCAAAAAGAATCGGGTTAAGATATCAAATGGCATTTAGGACACCAGGAGCCCAAGTAATTTGTAAAGCAGTCGTACACTGGAAGCTTGATCATTACAGTACACTGGTAAAGGAAGAAAACGGATATTATAAATGTCAGGATGCCACCGCTGGCACAACGTATGGACAAGAGTTCTGGCTCACTCCTGCTGCTTTTGATTCAAGTGCAAGCGGCTACTTTTTAGTGCCGGAAGGTCCATTACCCAAAGGGTGGAGGAGAGTAGATAACCATGAAGGAAGGGGTATTTTTGGAAAGGGCAAAGCAGGGCCAGATCCGGGAAAGGATTTATGCACATTTGACAAACAATTACCGGAAGTATGTGGAACACCAACTCCTATGGCGCAAAGCAATGTGCATGCTGCAGCTGTTAGTCTTCATATTTATGATAGACCTCTATTCTATTCTTCACCTGTTGGCCCTTCTCTTGAATGGATAATTGATTATCACCAGAGAGATACTTACCAGCCAGCAAATTTCACCTATTCGAATATGGGTCCCAAGTGGACATACCGGCTCCAGTCCTATGTACAAGACGATCCCAATAACCCGATGGCTAATACTGATGTATATGAGATGGGCGGAGGCGTCAAAACCTTTATATTATATGATACAACAACCAAAAGCTATGCACCCGAGCGACAAACGAATGATGTGTTAGTACGAACTTGTCCAAATTGTTACGAACTCAGGCATCCGGATGGCTCAAAAGATGTGTACCGGCAGAATGATGGTAATACTTCAGTAGGAAGAAAAATTTTTTTAACTCAGCGCATTAATCCTGCTGGTGATAGTTTAATAATCAGTTACGATGCTGCCCTCCGGATCAAAGCTGTGAGGGATGCACTAGGACAGGTTACTACCTTCGAATACAAAAACGCTGACACATTCAAAATTACAAAAGTCATTGATCCGTTCGGAAGGTCTGCATCCTTCCAGTATAATGCATCAGGAAGATTGTCTCAGATAGTAGACATGGTAGGTATTGTATCTTCTTTCCAGTATGATTCCGATGATTTTATTACAAGTATGATAACGCCATATGGTAAAACAAGTTTTACAAGAATGGATTCTGCTAATGTCAGGGTAATTGAAACCTCCTACCCGATGAATGAAAAAGAAAGGGTTGAATTTCGGGAAAATGCGCCAGGTATCAATATGACGGAAGCTAAAGTACCGAAAGGAATGTATGATAGTATGGCTTTTATAAACGATTACATGACTTACCGCAATACCTTTTATTGGGACAAAAAAGCCATGAAAACAGCGCCGGGTATTTACACACAAGCGAAAATACTTCACTGGCTGCATGGCTCATCAGTGATAGATGAAGATGGCAGTGTGGCTCCCATTTTGGAAAGTGAAAAAGAGCCTTTGGAAAACAGAGTTTGGTATGCCTACCAAGGGCAAACGGTAAGTATTCTCACAAATGAAGAAATGCAGGGTAAAGCTATGTACATCGGAAGGGTGTTAGATAATGATTCCACCCAGCTTTATCAGCACGGTTATAATACATTGGGACGGGACACAAGCTTTATAGACCCCGCGGGAAGAACATTCAAGTACTCGTATGACAGCAATAAGGTAGACCTGCTGGAGGTAAGGCAAAAGCGGGGCAGCACCAATGAACTTCTTGCAAAATTCACTTACAACAGTCAGCACCTTCCGCTTACTTCAAAGAATGCATCCGGACTTACAACCAGTTATACCTACAATAATGCTGGTCAGTTACTCACCATTAAAAACCCGAAAAAAGAAGTTACAACGTTAGATTATGACAGCAAGGGTTATTTAAAGAGCATTACGGGAGCTGTTCTGGGTTTTGTTGTGAGATTTGCATATGACGTCTTCGGCAGGGTCAAAACCATAACTGACCCGGAAGGTTATACTATTACAACTGACTACGATTTTTTAGACCGGCCGACTGTAATTACCTATCCTGATAGCACTTACGAGCAAATTGTATATGATAGGCTGGATGTTGTTCACAAGCGGGACCGACTCGGCAGATGGTCGCATGTTATTTATGATTCACTAGACAGAGCTAGTGCTAGAATTGATGCTTTAGGAAGAGTTACCCAGTTTATCTGGTGCAGTTGTGGAAGTCTATCTGAGATTATAGACCCACTAAAAAACGTTACATCACTCACCCGCGATCTACAGGGACGGTTACTGATAAAAACATTTGCTGATGGTAAGAGTATCACTTATGATTATGAGAATACTACAAGCCGCGTCAAACAGGTAACAGATGCAAAAGGTCAGGTAATGACTTACAGCTATTTTACAGATGACAATTTGAAACAAGTAGATTACCAGAATTCTATGGTGGCTACCGCTTCTGTAGCTTACACCTATGATACAAGCTATAACCGTATCCTATCCATGGCAGACGGTACGGGCATTACAACGTACTCGTACAAAAAAATAAACTCAGGTCTGGGCTCAGGTAAGCTCAGTTCGGAAAAAGGTTCTTTGATCAATTCTGTAATTAATTATACATATGATTCACTGGAGCGCCTTGTCTCACGTTCTATCAATGGCATTGCAACTTCTCTTGTATATGATCAGCTGGGAAGGATAACCTCTGAAACCAATGCTTTAGGAGCGTTTGGCTATGCATACGTGGACCAGACACCTCGTTTAAAATCCATGACATATCCGAACAGTCAGAACACGGTCTATGATTACTTTGATAATAATGGCGATGAACAGTTGAAGCAGATCTGGAACAAAAATTCGGGTGGCAGTACACTTTCCAAGTTCAGTTACGAATACAATAAGGAAAATCAAATTACAAAATGGACGCAACAATCAGACTCCACCATTATCTCTTACTACGACATTAGCTACGACCTTTCAGACCAGTTGATTGCTGCGACTTTAAAAAGTCAGAGCACAGCAACGATAATAAAACGGTATGCGTACCAGTATGATAAATCTGGAAACCGTACGAGTGAACAGGTAGACAACAGCATTACATCTGCTATATTCAACAATCTTAACCAGATGATCAGGCGGCAGGATAATGGACCTGTACGAATCAAAGGAACAGTGAATGAACCATCTACTGTACTGGTAAAGAACTTAACAACAAATGATTCTTTATATGCTACGGTTGACAGTGCCTCCAACAGCTTTGAAGCTTTTATAAAATCGAAACCGGGAGCCGACAGCATTCAAATAACGGCAACGGATTATTCAGGCAATTCGAGCCTGAAAAAATATGGCTTTACCATCGGAAAAGGAGAAAACGATACTTTAACTTTCGATGACAATGGAAACATGGTGTCTGAAACCAATCCGGCTGTAAAGTATGAATGGAATGCGGCTGATAAGCTGGTAAAAATCACGCAGGGAAACAACATTACTGAGTTTGTGTATGACGGCTTTGGCAGGCGCGTCATAGAAAAGCTTAATGGGACCATTACCAGACGCTGGTTATGGTGCGGCTCAGATTTATGTGAAGAGCGGAATGCAGCCGGCGGAAGCGTTACCAAACGGTTTTATAAACAGGGCGAACAAATCAGCGGTACAAGCTACTATTTTACAAAAGATCATCTGGGTTCTGTCGTTGAGATGACAGATGCTAGCAGTTTGATGAAGACTAGGTATAACTATGGGCTTTACGGCAAACGGACGAGAGCATTAGGAAGTGTAGATGCAGATTTTGGATTTACGGGTCATTATTATCACGCTTCAAGTGGGTTGCATCTGACTTTATATCGTGAGTATAATGGGAATATTGGCAGGTGGATAAGTTCCGATCCTGTGAGTATTTCGAAAGATTATAAATATGTTAGTAATAATCCATTAAGGTGGATTGACAAAAATGGGCTTCGACAAGGAGAAGCTGCTGTTGCTTTTGGAGTTGGCTTTCGTGTTGAAATGGGGTCAAACCCCGAAACATGTCAACATTCCTTTGGTCTAGATATAATATTTGGAACGGCATTCAACGCGTCCTATAGTGATGCAAATCCAGATGGTCCTAACGGTCTCGAAGGTGTAGCACTTTTTTCCGCGGATGCGAAGCTTACGAGGGTTCTATCAGCTGGTGTTTCTTACGAAGCTACCACGAATTTGAATCAAACTGTAACGGGTTCTCTATCGATGGGACCGGTCGAAGGTAGCAGAAGTTACTCAGAAGATGCAAATGGTAATGTAACAAAAAGCGATAATGTTTCTGAAGGAGCTGGGGAAGGATTTTATGGAGGTTTTGGATTTAGATTTACAACAACTTCTCCTCCGTTGCATGATTATCGTCCTTACAACACTAATGTTACAATAGGCGGAGCTTTATCTGCTGCACCTCATTGAATAAATAAGATTCGACATGCAAAAATTCCTATTTATACTCTGGATAGCGCTTATTTTAGTTCAGCGGTCTTACTCCCAATGTCCACATTCTGGACTTAAAGTTCAAAGCAAAAGCTGCAATCTACCAAGAGGGTTAACCATTACTTCTCTTAGTTGCACAGAATTAAAAGTTAGCTGGAACGGAAGCGAAAACCAATCATATATAGTAAGGGCTTATAGCGCAGATGATAGTACAAGAGAGTTAGAAAGCTCAACGCCGGTTTGCAATAATACCACATGTTCATCAATTATTGACGTGAGACCCGGTTCGGTTGTAAACTGGTCAGTACAGGGTGTTTGTACATCAAACGGAACTATTTTACTAAGTACGCCCTCAGTCGGTACGCAAGTATCCATTCCTCTCTGTAGCAGTGCAAACGACATGATGCTTATCCTTTATCCAAACCCGTCAAAGGGCGTAATTAATATCAGTTATAGCGGGAAGATTGGGAACTATTTATCTTTTACTGTTTATGATATGAATGGTAAGATAGTGAGTGAAAACAGAAACTTAACACCTAAAATGAGTAATTTCTATACAATGGATTTGCAACGACTATCGGTAGGAACTTACTCATTAGAAGCCGATAATGGACTGGATAAAAAACGAGTCAAATTTGTAATTGCGAGATGATGAATTATCAATTTATTGTCGGGTTGCCTTCTTCTTATCAGCTATCTGCCTGATCATACAATTATCAAAAATATCAATTGCCATTTAATCTTTTATTTCTTAATCTGGCGGTTTTATAGTTAATGCGAATGCTCCACTGAATTTTGCGAACCATTGAAATGAATAATCCAGGCTGGTTCTTTTTTTCTTTAATCACTGCTTAGGCAAAAGGGTGATTCGAAAATAGTTTGCTTTAGCAATAACCATTATGTTCGCGAAGCTAATATTATCTAATCCATTCGGTATCTTACTAATTGGTCATCAGGAAACACTTTCTTACACCATCATCTAGGTACTAGAATTCGGTAAATACATATCTGCTAATTCTTTCTTTAAAAATAATATTTTATTTATATGGAACACAGAATGAGTGTTCTTTTCTGGCTCTATAAGTCAAAAATGAACAAGAAGGGGCTTGCCCCTATTTTCATGCGCATTACTCTCAATGGAGAGAAAACTGAAGTATCAACAGGTATCTATGTAGCAGCTTCAGCTTGGAATGTTGATAAGGGAGTAATAAAAGGAAACGACGCAGTTACAGCAGAGAAGAATAAATCTATTGAGTTATTCAAAAGCAAGCTGACTAAGGTTTATAATGCTCTATTAGAGCAAGATATTCCGATGTCTGCTGAACTGCTCAAAAAGAAGTTCAACAATGAAGATGAATCTCCTAAAACCTTGTTAGGTGCGATTCAGTATCACAATGGTCTTGTAAAGCGAAAAATAGGAGTTGAAACAACTCTTGCAACCTATAGGAAGTATGAATCTTTAAGGAAGAAGTTAGTCGGCTTATTAAGCAACCGATTTAAGCGTACTGATATTTTCCTAAAGGAACTGAATAATCAGTTTATAGTAGAGTTCGATACTTTCCTCAAAGTCGATCAAGGGATGGCTCATAATTCGGCAATGAAAGACATTCAGTTTCTTAAGAAGATAATTCATCTTTCTATAGCAAATGGATGGATTTTAAGCTCACCTTTTCAGGCTTTCAAAACATCTCTTGTAATTACTGAAAGAGGTTATTTAACTCCTGTAGAATTAAAAAAAAATAGAAAGGAAAGAAATGCCGATTGAGTGTTTAGCTAAAGTCAAGGATATGTTCATTTTTAGCTGTTATACTGGACTTTCCTATGCTGATATTGCTAAGCTTAGTGTTGAGCATGTAATAGTCAAGGAAGATGAAAGCAAGTGGATAATCATCCATAGAACAAAAACAAAAATCCGTTCTCCGATTCCTTTGCTTCCTGTAGCATTGACAATCTTGAGCAAGTATCTCCTAAAAGCGACATCTAAGCCTTTTATGCCAATTGCAAGTAATCAAAAAAGTGAACGCATATTTGAAAGAGATAGCTAATCTATGTGGTATAGAAAAACATCTCACTTACCACTTAGCCAGACACACGTTCGCAACCACGGTTACACTAAGCAATGGCGTACCGATAGAGACCGTAAGCAAGATGTTTTATTTATTGCTAAGTTGTATGAACACCAAACAGAACGATACAATCAAAGTTTTAAGGCAGTTAGTTGTCAACTGTACCATAAAAAGGGAAATACTTTTACAAAGCGCACTTAGAAGAGCTGAAGCCAAAAGAAGTTATCTCTTTATTCTGGAATTTTAGCTTTAATATCGGCAGGTACAATCATGTCAGTGGTTGGAAAAATTGTTGGGAATGAGGTAATCCAAATTTTAGCTGCCCTCCTCGCTTTGCTTTCTGGTATACTTTCTCTTGTGAGCAATGTGAACTATACTGTGGAAGACACTTCCAATATTTTTGAGGCGTCTTCTAAATATTATTCATTGAGTAGTAGAGTTCATACGGTTCTACTTAAACCTAATTTGAAAGCAGATGAGCTCTTTGAAAATTTGAAACTTTTGTTGGGAGATTACTCAGCATTAAATGAAGCCTACTCGAAGTATGATTTATTCAGGCTCGTAAGTAGAAGTGCTCAAATGAGTGGTTCTGCTACCAAATCTCATTTATCTGGTTTAAAGCAATATGGCTACTCTTCCCTTAATGCCTTCGACATCTATACAACAACCACGGATGGACAAGTTCCAAAACGCTTTTCAAAATACAAAAACGTTACAAAGGCGGTTAGGACAGAGCTTGAAAATCTTGATAATGAGCTTGATCGAATTAGTGAGATGTAAAGCAAATAATATTCGTTTTTAATGAAGATTCAACTTTCTCAATTAGTTAATACGTGATAACCAAATTGGTAACCGTGCCTACTTGTTTTACATATAAGTTCTTGATTATAAGCCGAAATGAAATTATACAACTATTCCCGTACGCTCTACCAGATTGTAAACTCCTTCAAAAGCTGATTTTGAAGGAGTTTTTCATTTAACAGAACTGAATAGAATCCTTTTCCTGATAATTCAATACAGGCTCAGCTCTTTCAGAAATATAAATGCAAATGCCTCTTGCTAGGATTGTCAGGATACAGAGTACAGCTTATGAGAAGTTCAGAAAGTCGCATGATCGTTATATTGGTAAATAAATTCTGATCATAAATTATAAAGACAAGAGTTATATAAAGGGACTTTCTTTATGAAGCTTTATGCTTCCTGCTTTCATTTATTACGGAGATACGAAGTACAGAAGAAAACGGAATCATCCATACTTTTCTTTTCCGGCATAGCTAGCTTCTTTCTGCTTTTATGGCAAACATGCATTGCTTATCTTGCCTTTATGAAACTGTCGCTTGCCAACGATACCTGCCTGCTATCTGTTGATTCTTTTGGGGGTGCTATTGTTGATTTTCATCTGACAGATGGAGAGAAAACTAATCCGTTCAGCTTCGCTTTTACCAAAGAACAAATGCCGGACAACAACCGGGAAGGTGCACCTTACAGAGGACATTTTTTATGCGCCGGGCGGTGGGGTTTGCCTTCAGAAGGTGAAATCAAAATGGGCCTGCCGAATCATGGGGAAGCGGCGAACATACAGTGGCAGGCAGAGCAGAAAAACAATTACATATTAATGCAGGCTGACGCAACGAAAGAAGGCTTGCGCATTGAAAGAACAATAGAATTGGATGAGCAAGAGTCTGTGTTTGCCGTTAGCGAATGCTTTTTAAATACCTATTCATTAGGAAGGTTGTACAACATTGTTCAGCATCCTACGTTAGCAGCTCCGTTTCTTACACCATCAACCGTCGTCAATTGCAACGCAACACTTGGCTTCGACCAGTTGCAGTATAAGAATGCAGAAGAAAATAAGTTTCAATTTCCAATGGCAAAAGACGATAAAGGCAATGCTTTTAATCTGCAACATCCACAAGTTTTATACAACTCTGTGTTCTCTTTTATTGTGAATAAAAACAGCCAGCTGGGATGGCTTACGGCTTATTCACCAACACATCAGTTGTTGTTGGGTTATGTATGGAAGCGCAGCGATTATCCCTGGATTCATCTCTGGCAGCACTGGGATGACAACAAGCTTATCTATCGAGGCATCGAGTTCGGAACCGCAGGTATTCATCAGCCGTTTGAAGAAATTCTAAACACAGCCACTCACCTGTTTGGCGAAAAAACTTTTGCCTATATAGATGCCGGAGAATGTATTTGTAAACAATATTTTTCTTTCATTTACAAAACAGAACAGAGCTTTACAGGAGTAAAGAAAGTAACGGTTACAGAAAGTTCAATTCTTATTACAACAGAAGAAAACTATACAATTCATCTTGCCACATCTATCAATCTCATCCATGAATTATCAGAATAAAACAGTTGTCATTACCGGCGGTGCCAAAGGCATCGGCGCGGCTACGGCGCAGGCGTTTTTTGAAGCTGGCGCTAATGTTATTGTGCTTGATATAACCGCAGATACATCTGGCACAAACAGCGCAAGATGGCGCTTTATCTCTTGCGATGTATCGTCTGAAACACAAGTCCAGAGAGTGTTTGACGATATAGGTAAACAAATTGGAGCCATAAATTTTTTAGTAAATAATGCCGGTATTCAGCGGTATGGAACCGTTACCGAAACCACGGCTGATGAATGGGATTTGGTAATGAATGTAAATCTCAAAAGCTATTTTTTGTGTTCAAAATATGCATTGCCTCTGATACAGAAAAAAGGAAACGGCGCTATTATAAACGTGGCCAGCGTACAGGCGTTTTTAAGTCAGCACAACGTAGCGGCTTACGTCACCGCGAAGACTGCTATCGTTGGCTTAACTAGAAGCATTGCTGTTGATTATGCACCCAACATTCGTTGCGTAGCAGTGTGCCCCGGAACCATTGATACGCCTATGTTGCGCGATTCTATTGCTCTTTCACCCGATCCCGACGAAGTGATGCAGGAATGCATAGATATGCACCTTGCCAAGCGCATTGGCACACCGGCAGAAGTAGCGGGTCTTATTGTTTATCTGTGCGATGACAAAGCTGCTTTCATCACAGGTCAAGCCATTCGTATTGATGGCGGACTGGGCATCGCTATACAAGGTAGCAAGCGATAATATTATTCACACCATTTGTGTTTGCATATGAAAATAACCAACATCAAAGCGACAACAGTTGCTATGCCATTGGAAGCTCCGATCCGCCATGCCAATGGCGCTCACTGGGGCAGGTTTATCCGCACCATTGTAGAAGTAGAAACAGACGAAGGCATTATCGGGCTTGGAGAAATGGGTGGCGGTGGCGAATCGGCAGAAGCGGCATTCAGAAGTTTGAATCAATATCTAATTGGGCACGATCCGTTTCAGCTCGAAGCCATGTATTGGAAGATATGCAACCCAACAGCCTCGCTGTATAACAACCGCACACAATTGCATGCTGCCTTAGAGTTTGCGTGCATAGATATCATAGGTAAAAAAACCGGTATGCGCGCCTGCGATCTGCTGGGCGGAGCGCTGAGAGAAAACATTCCTTTTGCCTCATATTTATTTTTCAGATACCGCAATGAAGACACTGGAAAAGGCGGCGAGGAAACCGCTGAAGAGATGGTGCATCATGCGAAAGAACTGGTTGCCAAATATGGCTTTACCACGCACAAATTAAAAGCAGGCGTGTTTCCACCCGAACATGAAGTAGCTGTGCTTCGCGCACTAGCAAAAGCCTTTCCAGATCACAAGCTGCGCATTGACCCGAACGCTGCCTGGAGTGTAGAAGAAGCCATACGGATTGGACAATCTATTGAAGACTTGAACAATGATTACTTTGAAGATCCTACCTGGGGATTAGAAGGTATGCGTCGTGTAAAAAGCCGGATACGCATACCCACAGCCACCAATACCGTTGTGGTAAACTTTGAACAACTGGCAAGCTGTATTCGCAACGAAGCGATCGACGTTGTGCTGCTTGATACTACCTTCTGGGGCGGTCTTCGCCAGGCATGGAAAGGCAGTGTCGTCTGCGAAAAATTTCAAATCGATGTAGCCGTTCATAGCTCCGGCGAGCTGGGCATACAACTCGCTACCATGCTGCATTTGGGCGCTACCGTTCCCAATCTTTCTTTTGCTGCCGATGCGCATTACCACCACATTACAGATGATATAATTAAAGGTGGAAAACTAAAGTATGTAGATGGATGCATTGCCGTGCCAAAAGCGCCGGGGCTGGGTGTGGAATTAGATTACGACAAGCTAAATCAATATGCAGAACTTTATAAACAAACAGGCGGATATACATACGATCGCGATCCACAACGACAGGATTGGTTCAGCATATTGCCGGAAAAAAACTGGGCAAAGCCAAAGGCGAAATAGCAATCTTGTGTAGTAAAATCTAAACAATAACCATGGCATTTACCATCAATGATATTTCCATTTTTGCCGACGGGCTTGATCATCCTGAATGTGTTGCGGTGCATCCAGATGGTTCGGTATGGGCAGGCGGAGAAGCAGGTCAGATTTACAAAATATCACCCGATGGCAGCGAGATAGAAGTGGTTGCAAATACCAATGGCTTTGTACTTGGCATTGCCTTTTCGCCCGATGCTTCGTGGCTTGCAGTCTGCGATCTGAAGCAAAAATGTATTTGGAGATTGGACCTTGCAACCTGCACGCTTTCTGTGTTTGCCACCGGTGCAGATGGCCTTTCTTTCAATATACCAAACTACATTTCTTTTTCGCGGAGCGGTAAGTTGTTTGTCAGCGAAAGCGGCGGCTTCCGGCAGGTTACGGGCAAAATATTTTGCTTTGATGCTCAGGGCAATGGAATCGTGTGGCACAAAGGTCCGTTCAGCTTTGCAAATGGATTGGCATTGGATGCTGATGAAAGTTTTTTGTATGTTGTTTGCACCTGGCTGCCGGGTGTAGAGCGCATCGCCATTAATAAAGATAGCAGCGCCGGTGAGCGGGAAATAGTATGCATTTTGCCACAAACTTGTCCTGATGGAATTGCATTTGATACCGAAGGGAATTTATACGTTACCTGTTATGCGCCAAGCCGCATTTATAAAGTAAATCCAAACAAAGAAGTGAATATTCTGGTAGATGACTGGGAAGCGCATACGGTCTCTAACCCAACCAACCTTGCTTTCGGTGGAGAAGACTTTACCGAATTGTTTGTGGCTAATTTAGGAAGATGGCATATCAGCAAAATAAATATTGGCGTAAAGGGATTAAAGCTGGCGTGTCACCATTAGCATTCCTGTTCCTCTTGCAATATTTATTTAAATAAGTAGATATACTATTGCTTAAAAAGAAAAAGACTTTAAGTTCTATTTCTTTACTTCCATTCCATCTTCAACCTTATAAACCGCGGATGATAAATCGTTGCATCCTTTTTAATATCGTTCCAAAAATCAGGCGTGATTGTATTATAAGAGATCAGCAGTTCGCCGGGCTTTGAAAAGTTCGGATGCGCTTTCGCATTATAAGTCCACAATCCTTTTTCAAACTCAGGTGCTTTCCATACTTCAATGATGTCGGAGAAAGGACCTACCGGACTATCACCGATACGAATGCCTACTTTATCACTCAGGCCCATCACCTGAAACACCAGAATGTATTTGCCATTCGCCATTGGTGTTATGCTGAGTTCGTTTGAGACCGAATTAGTGATGGGCTTCATGTCGTCTTTTTGCTCGCTCCATGTGGTACCATTCCAATAACGCCAGGCTTTCATGTTCTCCAAGTCTTTCGGTTGTATACGTGCAACAACTAAGTTTTTATTTGCACCGATGCATCCATATACATACACATAGCCATCAGGATTTAGAGCACCACTCCACGATGTATTTACTAATATGCCGGCCCCTAAATTGCCTTCGCCCAGCGTATTTTTTATGTGCAGCGGCGTTTCTATCTGCCGCTGTTTAGTAAACTGCAACTGCTTGTTGTAAGGCACGGCAATCAGGGAAACATCAGGTTCAATAAAATCGAACACACCCTCACCCGTACGCTCTACTTTGTATCCAAAAACATACAGTGTGTTGTTCTTTTCTTTATTGACAAAGCCATCGCCAAGCCAATACAGTTGCGGCTTTGCGGCAGTTGATGTATTGGGTGTAAAATAACTGACAGGCTTTCCTTCTTTGTCTTTGTTGTAATGAAAATGAATGTTCGTAGCATCCGGTTCATTGCCTTTAACATAGGCAATCGTGTTGTTCACCATTGTATCATGTACCGGCTTTCCATTTATTACTTCACCAATATAAGTATCGCTGAACAGAAGCAATGTCGAGTCATTGCCAGCATTGTTATTTTTATCTACTCCGCTTAAGGGTATCGAAAAAATACCATCCGCTCCAAACCAGCCTGATGTGCGCTCAAACAACCGCGTCCATTCTGGTGCAGCTTGTGCAGAAAAAGAGAAGCCATATTTCCTAGCGGTTGAATCCTGGGCTTGTGTGGTAAAACTAAAGCAAAAGAACAGCAGCAAAGTGCAGAAAAGTTTCATGGCAAACAGTTTAATCGTTATTCAAAATTGGAAGTTTATTCGCTCCAAAAAAAAAATTATGTTCAAATGTTTGAACATATCGAATCTTTTCCCACCTTAGCATTATGTTTGAACATATGGACAAACACAACTAATGATGGAAAGCTTCGCCATTGACCACAAAAGCATACTGCCATTGCACCTTCAGGTAGAGGATATGTTCAGGAAAATGATTGAACAGCCGGAATACCAAAACGGCAAGCTGTTGCCCAATGAAGTGCACATCGCAAAAAAGCTCGGCATCTCTCGAAACACAGTAAGGCAGGCTGCCAATAAACTGGTGCAGGAAAGCCTGCTGGTGCGCAAGAAAGGTGTGGGCACCAAAGTGGCAAAGAACAGCCTGACCACAAAGCTCAATAAATGGACAAGCTTCACGCACGAGATGGATGAAAAAGGCGTCGTGTTTAAGAATTACTCTGTCAAAGTAAGCTGGGCAGTTGCTGATAAGGAAATATGCAGTCTCTTCAACATAAAAGAGAAGACAAAAGTGATAAAGCTGGAACGGCTGCGCGGGTTGAATAAAGGTCCCATCGTTTACTTTATTTCTTACTTCCACCCGCGCACCGGACTTACAGAAAAAGAAGATTTTTCGAAGCCTTTATATGAGAAGCTTGAGCAGGAACATAACGTTCATGTAGCCGTTTCAAAAGAAGGCATCAGCGCCATTCTTGCCAACAAAAAATTAGCAGAGAAACTCAATATAAAAGTGGGCGACCCGATCCTGTTTCGTAAACGCGTGGTGTGCGATCCGGGTGACCGTCCTATCGAATATAACCTCGGCTATTACCGTGCAGACAGTTTTACTTATACTATTGATATTGCCAGGAATTAATCTGATTCAGAAAACGTATTAACCAGTATTTCAGAAAATAAATAAGATTCGAAAAGAATCAACGATTGCGATAATAACGATCAAAGCTTGCTAATGAATATCTATCGAAACAAACAGCTTTCGGCTATATTTTGTGCTTTTTTTCTGTGTGCTTTTTTTATAGCAAAAGCACAGAAAACGAAGACAATTTCCGGAACAGTAAAAGATGACTTAGGTGCGCCTCTGTCCGGCGTCAGCATTGCCGTGAAAGGAAGTAAGAATGGCGTGATATCGGGCGATAATGGCGTATTTTCCATCAGTGTGCCATCCAACGCCACGCTTGTATTTACGCATGTTGGCTACAAACAACAGGAGATATCTGTTAGCGATAAAACCTCGCTTACCATTACCCTGGAAGCAGGCGTTAATGAGCTGTCGCAGGTAGTGGTCATTGGATACGGAACGGTAAAGAAAAGCGACCTTACCGGCTCTGTTGTTTCCGTAAAAGCAGAAGACTTAAAAGCGGTACCAGTCACGTCTTTTGATCAGGCTTTGCAGGGACGCGCAGCCGGCGTGCAGGTCACACAGTTATCAGGCAAACCCGGCGCAGAAACTTCAATCCGCATTCGTGGTACCACGTCTATCAACGCAGGCAATGAGCCTTTATATGTGATTGATGGAATGCTGATAAACAGCGATGCCGGCGACATGTCGGTGGGCGTAACGCTTGGACCTCGCATCGGTGCATTATCGGCTATCAATCCCAACGATATTGAGTCTATCGAGATTTTGAAAGATGCTTCTGCAACGGCTATCTATGGCTCGCGCGGTGCGAATGGCGTGGTCATCATTACCACAAAACGTGGCAGGGCAGGAAAAGGCACGGTTACCTTTGATACTTACTATTCGCAGCAGGAAATTTCGCATAAAGTGGACGTACTGAATGCGGCTCAATTTGCCAACTTTGTAAACGATGCTAAGATTAACGCTGGGCAAACGCCGGTGTATGTAAATCCAAAGAACTTAGGCGTAGGCACCGACTGGCAGGACGCTTTGCTGCGTACGGCACCGATGGCAAACTATCAAATCTCTTTTTCCGGCGGTGATGATAAAACAAAGTATGCCATCTCCGGAGGTTACTTCGACCAGGATGGCATCATCATCAATTCAAATTTTAAGCGGTATAGCTTCCGTGCCAACCTCGATCGCGAGCTAAGCAAGAACCTGACGGTTGGCAACAGCATCACGTATGCACGAACCAGCTCAAATGGTGTGCTTACCAATGCGGGTACCATTGTGCCGGGCGTGGTAACGGGCGCATTGCTGTTCAATCCTATCTTGCCCATTTACGATTCCACAGTAAAGGGTGGTTATACATTTGAAAACGACAGGGGAACCATACTCGGCAACCCTATCGCTGATGCGAAAGAATACAACTCCGTCACCAATAGCTCACGCTTTATTGGCAATGTGTATGCACGTTACAAAATAGGCAGCAGCCTTGAGTTTAGAACAAGCTTTGGTGTAGATGCCTTCACTGATAATGCAGCTTCATTTGCGCCCAATTTCCTTAAGCGCACACAAGCCAGCAACGGCGAGGCTTCCATCAGCAATGTAGATGGATTGACCTGGCTGAATGAAAACACATTAACCTTCAACAAAAGCTGGCGCGACAAGCATCGCATCAATGCAGTGGTTGGTTTTACTACGCAAAAATTCAATAACGAAAGTTTGTTTGCCTATGCCTTTGGCTTCCCAGATGGCAGAACAGGCTATCACAACATTGCAGTGGCAGAAAACCCGCAAACGCCCGTAAACAATGAATCGCAGTGGTCGCTCTTGTCTTATATTGGTAGAGTCAATTATACCCTGAGTGATAAATATCTTTTCACGCTCACCGGTCGTATTGATGGCTCGTCAAAGTTTTCCGAAGGCAACAAGTATGGCTACTTCCCGTCAGGTGCCTTTGCCTGGCGCGTGTCGCAGGAAAAGTTTATGCAAAACGTTAAGCCGGTATCCGATCTTAAGTTTCGCATAAGCTATGGCGTCATCGGCAACCAGGCAATTGCACCCTATCAATCATTGGCATTGATAGGACCTTACAGCCAGGGCGTATTCAACAGCTCGGCAGGCAGCGAAGTATATAATGGCATGGAGCCACTAAGCTATGTAAATCAAAATCTCAAATGGGAAAGCACAAAGCAGTTTGATGCCGGCTTCGACCTCGGCTTGTTCAAGCAGCGCATTACACTCACTGCGGATTATTATGCTAAGCTCACTTACGATTTGTTACTGTCAACGCCCATCCCAACTACAACAGGTTTTGGCACTACCCTTCTTAATGTTGGCAATGTGCAGAACAAAGGCGTTGATATTGACTTAAGAACCATCAATACAACTGGGGCATTGAGATGGAATACGTCTTTCAATTTATCGCTCAACCGCAATAAGGTAACCAACCTGAATACACAGACGGACATCCTATTATTGAATGCAAGTTTGCTGCGGACCGGTCAGCCCATTGGTACTTTCTACGGTTATATTTTCGACGGTATTTTTCAGAGCGATGAAGAAGCAGCAAAGAGTGCAGTGTTGGTAGGTCAGGAAGCGTCTTCTGCCAACCCGGCCTCCATTGCCCGGGCCGGCGACAGGAAGTATCGCGACATTAACGGCGATGGAAAAATTGATGCGAACGACCGCACTATTCTTGGCAGTGCGCAGCCAAAATTTACGTATGGTTTCAACAATACATTATCATATAAAAACTTCGATCTCTCCTTTTTCTTTCAGGGCTCGCAAGGCAATAAACTGGCGAACTTTAACTCATACAGCCTGCTGAATTTTACAGGACAAAACAATGTGCTGGCAAAAGCCGGCCTGAACCGCTGGACACCCGACAATAAAGAAAACGAGTATCCGCGGGCGTTATCGTCCGGCAGTCTTGATGTAGGTATTTTTTCTTCTGCTATCTTGGAAGACGCGTCGTACCTGCGTTTGCGCAATGTAACGCTGAGCTATTCATTACCAAATAAACTTTTACAAAGAGCAAAGATCCAGTCGGTGCGCATTTACATCAGCGGTAGCAACCTGTGGACACTTACCAAATATACAGGTTACGACCCCGAAGCCAATACGTACGGACAAAGCACCACGCTGATCGGGATAGACAACGGTGGTTATCCGCAATCAAAGATTTATCAGGCAGGTGTCACACTCACTTTCTAACAGAATAAAACGATTGTATGTCAAAATATTCATCACTTATCATCATGGTTGCGGCAGGTACTATCGGCCTGGTTTCTTCCTGCAAAAAATTTCTCGAAGAAGACCCGAAGAACTTGGTTGCCATCACCAATTATTACCAGACAGAGAATGATGCAATTGCAGCCGTTGATGCCATTTATGGGTATCTCAACTCAACAAGCACAGGCTCTACGGCAGGCGTGTATCACAGCACGTTTTGGGTGATTGCAGGCTGCGCATCGGATGAGATGATTAACAAGAATGTGTTTCAACCCGACGTAGATCAGATCAGCAACTTCGTGGAAACGCCGATGAACAATAGCCTGCAGGAAACATGGACGATGCATTACAAAGCCATCACACTGGCGAATATTGCCATTGCGCGGATACCCGGCATTCAGATGGACGCTACACTGCGCGACCGTCTGGTAAACGAAGCGCATTTTCTGCGCGGCTTGCTATACTTCGATATGGTGCGCATGTTTGGTAACATTCCATTGGTACTGGCAGAAGAAGAGCCACTGACACCACCGGTTGCCGCCGCCTCTGATATTTATACACAGATTACAACTGACTTGTCGGCGTCAGAAAATTTACCCGACAGTTATCCACCTGGCGACGGACGTGGACGTGCTACGAAAGGTGCCGCAAAGTCCATCCTTGCCAAGGTATATCTCACACAACAGAACTGGCAGGCTTGCGCCGATAAATGCAAAGAGGTGATCAACTCGAACCAGTATGCTTTGTGGGATGATTTTGCCGATGTGTTCAAGCTTTCAAGTCGTGGCGGCAAGGAAGCCATTTTCTCCGTTGGCTTTGGCGATGGTGGCGGCGCCATCAGCTTTTGGGAAGTGGGTCAGTTTAACGTGCGTTTGCTGCCGCCTGCCTTAAGCGTAACGGGTGTGCAGAACGCGCAGGGCTGGCAGGTACCCACTCAAAATTTATATGACGATTACGACCCGCAGGACAGGCGCCGCGAGGTTACCTACATCACGCAGGTTTATAACCCCGACGGCACCATTACTTCTATCGATCCTTACATCAGGAAGTATTGGGACAGCACAGCTGAGCCTACGGCAAATGGCTCTGCGAACGATTATCCTGTTATCCGTTATGCCGATGTATTGCTGATGTATGCTGAAGCCGAAAATGAGCTGGGTAATTCGGGCGAAGCGCTTACTTACCTCAACACGATACGTAAACGCGCACGCTGGGATGGCACTGAAGAACGCTCTGCCGTTCCCGATTATACAAGCTTATCGCAGGATGAATTTCGCGCAGCCGTTTTAAAAGAAAGACGGATGGAATTTGTTGCTGAAGGGCAGCGATGGTTTGATTTGGCAAGAACAAAAACATTACAAACGCTGGTTCCGGTCGCCAAGCCCGGCATCGTGCCTGGTGAGAAAAACTACCTATTCCCCATCCCGCAACGCGAGATAGATTTAAACCCGAATCTAAAACAGAACAATGGTTATTGAACCATGACAGCAAAAGG
>CAZZZH010000008.1:0-41193 GCA_964658445.1 Ilyomonas sp. | reverse complement strand
TCATCATTCATCGACACTGATAGATAAGCTAAACTGGTGTTTGCGAAAGAAACAATGCCTTTAACTCACCGGCTTCATCAGGCTTCATTTTGCCACCCAATATCAATCTTACCTGTCTTCTCCGAAGCGCGCTTTCATACAACACCTGTTCTTCTTTGGTTTCCGGAGTTACAGGCGGCACAGCCCGCGGTTTGCCGCTGGTGTCTAAAGCAACAAACGTAAAGTAAGCTTCATTACTTTCGTATTGATGATCGTAATCCTGCCCCCACACGCGAAGATAAATTTCCATAGATGTGTTGAAAGCCCTTGTCAGCTTGGCTTCTATGTGCACCAGATTACCCAACTTAATAGGTGTTTTAAAAGAAATATTATCTACGCTCGCCGTCATGCTGGGTCCTTTACAATGCTTGCCGGCAGCCATCGCAGCCGCAATATCCATCCAGTACATCAATCGTCCGCCCATTAGGTTGCCATAGGTGTTTGTATCGTTTGGCAATACAATCTCATTCATCACCGTAAAGCTTTCTGCTACACGCAAGCCTTCCATATTTTTTAATTTAGCAGGCAAAGATAAGTGCTCATCATTGTGCATCTATACCGCTGCCAACAATCAAACAGTTGCAATTATCCTCGTTACTTTGCAGTTGCTTTTTTTGTAAAGACAACAACTTACTTCATTCATTTTTTATCGAATAAAAATCGTGTATTGACTTCCATCAGAAATATAAAAAAACACAAGTTGGCTACCATTACTATTGCCTACTGGTTCCTGCTTGTTTATATTGTGGTAGCGCTTGTGTTTTGGTACCTTGAACTGCAACGGCAGAACAATCAAATGTATCATTATCGTGTAGAGCAACTAGAAAGAAGCCAAGTTGGTTTTGCGCAGCAGCTTATGTTGATAGAAGATGAAAAACGCCGAAAGACATCGCAGTACATTGGCGAAGGAAGTACTTTTTTATTGTTGATTTTGGTAGGCGCCGTATTTGTCTTTCGCGCTACGCGCAAGCAATTGCGGCTGTCGCAGCAGCAACAGAATTTTATGATGGCAGTAACGCATGAATTTAAAACACCTATTGCCATAACGCGCTTAAACTTAGAAACCCTGCAGAAGCGGAAACTTGAAGAAGCACAACAGCAAAAGCTGATTGGCAACACACTACAGGAAACTAACCGTCTCAATTCATTAACCAATAATATTCTGGTGGCATCGCAATTGGAAGCCGGCGCTTATTCAGTTAACAAACAGTGGCTCGATATAAGCGAATTGGCAGAAGAAATTGTGAAAGAATACAGCAGCCGGTTTCAGCAACGAAGCATTCAAAGCCGCATTGAGCCTGGCATTGAGATAAAAGGCGAAAGCTTTTTACTGCAAATGCTCATCAGCAATTTGCTGGATAATGCCATCAAATATTCAGATAAAGAGAGCACGGTTTCCGTTCAGCTTTATAAAAGAAATGCTCACGTTATTTTATCTGTTTCCGATGAAGGCATCGGCATTGCCACTGCAGAAAAAAAGAAAGTTTTCGATAAGTTTTACCGCATTGGCAGCGAAGAAACACGCACTACAAAAGGCACAGGTTTGGGCTTATACATTTGTTTTCAAATTGTGCGTAGCTTAGGTGGAAACATAACGATTACGGATAATAATCCAAAGGGAAGTATTTTTACAGTACGGATATAAAATGCCGAAACAATAACGATGATACCAAAAGATACCAAAGGCAATATTTTACTGGTTGAAGACGAAGAAAACCTGCATGAAGCGCTAAAGCTTAATTTAGAATTGGAAGGCTACGGCATTACCTCGGCCTATACCGGATCGCAGGCGCTGAAAGCTATACAGAATGAGTATTTCGACCTGGTGATAATGGACATCATGCTGCCCGAAGTGGACGGCATTTCTGTTACCGAGAATATACGCGTGCAGCACCTGGATGTGCCGGTTTTAATACTTAGTGCAAAAAATACCGGAGCCGACCGGGTGCTGGGTTTGAAAAAAGGCGCCGATGACTACATGACGAAGCCTTTTAATTTAGAAGAGCTAATTCTTCGCGTAAACAAACTCATTCAGAAAAACAAGAAACTGCAAACCAAAGAACTTATTGGCGATACTTATGAATTTGCCAATAATAAAATTGATTTTAAAGCACAGGAAGCTATTACCTGGAATGGGCAGAAAACAGAGCTGAGCAAGAAAGAAGCGATGCTCTTAAAACTACTGATTGAAAACAAGGGCGAAGTGGTAACGCGCGAAAAAATATTGCAGGTGGTTTGGGGTTATAACGTTTATCCAACTACAAGAACCATTGACAACTTTATTCTTAGTTTCCGTAAGTATTTCGAGCCCGATAGCCGCAACCCGGTTCACTTTCACTCGGTAAGAGGTATGGGTTATAAGTTCACAGATTGAGTCTGTTCTAATTGACCGATGAGCTCGCTTAAGCGCTCAATTATTTTTATTCTTATTGCTTCATCTTCTACCGGCGAGTAGAGGTTCTGGTTGCATACCGATATCATTTGCCGGGCTTCTTTTGCCAGGCTTTCTTCTTTGCTGTTTAACAGGTTTAGCAGTATCGCTTCATCATCTTGCTTTGGTGATAGCTGGTATTGCAAAGCGCTTATCAGCAGCACTTTTGCATTAGTAAAAAAGGTCCTGTTGTCTTCTGTTTCGCTCAGTGCAGTCAGCAGCAGTTTATAATCAGGCTTCACCATCTTCTCTTCCTGTAAATCTGCGGATTTCACTTCTTTTACAACAGCTGGTGCAACAGGCAGCGGCTTTTTCTGCGTACGGTTGGTAAGCAGCCAAACCAAAACGACGACAACCGCAATAGCCGGTACAAACCATAAATATGCAGCGTTAGAAAGATCGTCTGTTACCAACGCAACCGGATTCTTCTTTTTTGAGCCAGCAGTTATCAGCAAGGGTATTTCTTTTGTGCTAACCGTTTCAAATTTTTTTAGCTCTGGATTAAAGTAGGTAAACGAAATCTCCGGCAGACTTGTCTTTCCCTTCTTGGTAATAATGAAAGGAAAAATAAATGTTTTATCGCCGCTCTCCGGAAAGTTCAACCGGTTGATATGTTGGCTGTCTGTCGGGTCAAAATGTTCACTGTGTTTTGGCCAGTTTATTTTTGGTTCTGTTACAGCTTCTATGTTTCCCGCACCGGTTATTGTTACCTGCAGCCGGTTGTTTTCGCCAGCCGCAAGGCTTGTGCTGTCTGTTTTTGCAACAATAGTAAACCTACCAGTGATGCCATTGAAATCATCCGGTTGTGGTGCCGGCAATGCAGCTACATGTACGTTGTATGGCTCGCTGCTCACATCAGATGAATATTGCTTTTGCGCATAAGGATTATCTGAACCAGAAAACAAAACCTCGTTGTTTACGGTTGCCGGCGGTATTGCCAAATCGCCTTCCTGCAATGGTATCAGTTGCACTCTGCGTATTAGTTGCACGCGGTAGATAACACCTTTTTCCTTTACGGTTTGCTCCGGTTCATCAGAAGTCATTTCAATTACGCTGCAGCCACTAAAAGCCACTTGCTTCGTTACTCTTGAATGGCACGAAACAGCCGTGTACAATTGGTAAACAACCAGTATTGGCTCGCCAACATAACATTCCTTTTTACTGATCGATGTTTTAATAAAAATGAGCTTGCGAATCTTCGCCTCCGGATCTTCGCCCTTTTGCAACACTGAATTTTTTTGATATTCATTTTGCGCTTCCGGCTCGTCGAAAAGGGAAGGTAATTGTACAGGCTGCGCAATAGAATGCAGGCAGCAAAAAGCCATCATTCCTATCATTAACAAAGCTATATTCCTTTGCCGGCGCATAGTAGCAAATTAGGGCATAATGCTGAAAGAAAGCTGTTATAAATATGATAAGGAAATGCCTGTTTTAGTTTTTAAAAAAATGCCAGATTATCCGCACAGTTTAATAACCCACTCATCGTTATTTAAATAATCATCATCGTTTGCCAAAAACAAAAAAGCCTTCCTGCTGTCTGGCAGGAAGGCTTTTATCAGCAATGCGAATGATGTTTAATTATGCTCTGACTTCAAAACCTTTATAAATTGATTTTTGATGATTTTTTGTTGTTGTGTTAGAGAAGCATCCGGTATCGGCGAAGTTTCGAAAGTGTCTTTTATCATATCGAAAAACTGTGAGTAGTTTAGTGTATCGTACAGTTTATACTCAATATTGTTTACATAGCGAACCTTTGGTATGGTGTCGTTAATGGTACCATCCCAGTGACAGAACACCCAGCTTCTGTCTTTGCCGGTTTTGTTTACCAGGTTATCATAAAAGCTTACGCCATCAAGCGTGCCATACGTAGTAGGTTTTGGTATACCGGCAATGTCAGCAAACGTTGGCAGAAAATCAGTATAGTCTATCAGTGTTTGGTCATCTATCTTATGCGCAATTTTACCGGGGCAGTAAGCGACCAGCGGAGCAAGCGTACCCCAAAGGTTCGTTTGTGTTTTTTGCCCCTGTAAAACGAAGTTATTTGGGCCCCAAACTGATGTGATTCTCTGCTGGGTAGCATTATCGGCAATAAACATAATGACAGTGTTATTTTCAAGTCCGTCTGCTTTTACTTTAGCCATTATTTTTCCGATCATCTTGTCCATGTAATTGATCATACTTACAAAATATTTCGGGTCGTCATGGCTCTGTTCGTTGTTGGTATTCCAAGTTGCAAATTCAGGATCATCAGGCGTTGGCACATAGGGTGCAGCAGCCAGGTTCATGGCATAGGTTGCATAGAAAGGCTTGTTTTTATTCGAATCAATAAAGTTGCACAGGTAGTCCGAAAAAATATCTTCTGAGTATTTGCCTTTGGTAAAGTTATCCGGCAGGTATGCGCCATCCTGAAAGATGATCGGATTTTTATACCTGCCTTGCCGCTGGCTCTCGCCGGTGTTTACTTCATATGCGCTGTATCTGTCGTAACCCTGACCATGGATACCGGCATCGCCACCGCCCATCTGCCATTTACCTAGATAACAGGTTGCATAGCCGGCATCATGCAACATATTGCTATACGACTTTGCACCGGACGGAAAATGTCCCCAATACGTGTAATTTCTAAAATTGTACTTGCCTGTAAACAAAGCCAAGCGTGATGGATAGCCATCCGGATGCGAATAGGCGTGTTGAAAAAAAACACCACTCGAAGCCATTTTATCGAGGTTAGGCGTGCTGTAACTTTTACCGCCCGTATAGTCGGGGACTTCATAGCCAACGTCGTCTGCCAGGAAGAGAATAATATTTGTCTTTCCTTTTTTAAGTGAGGTCATTTGCGCAAGCTTGTCATCGCTTTGCGTTGCTGTAGTGGGGGTCTCTTTCAAATCTTTGTTGCAGGAAGCGATTGCAAATAAACCTGCAATTAGGGCAAGATTGATTGTTTTTCCGAAAGAAAAAAAGCAAGCTGGTTTCATAAAATGTTTTGATTTTTGGAGTTTCAAATAATAGGAAGACGTATTGGACTTTGAGCAAAAGTAACAACTTTTATATATAATTAAAATTAAATTAAAAAGGCTGCCTTGCTATTAAGACAGCCTTTTTGCGATTGAAAATGCTTTTATCAGGTATTCATTTCCTTTGATTCTTCGTAACTTTTGATTTTGTTATACAATGTTTTACGGTCTATTTTTAAAATTTCCGCTGCCTTCGATTTATTGTTATTCACTTCTTTCAGAAGGTTCATTATCGTTTCATATTCTGCCTTGGCAGCAGCATCTTTCAGGTCAATTTCTTTAGCCGACACAGAAGTAGTAAATGCTGGCTGTATAGGCATAGGTTCATGAGAAGGTTTAGTAAAAATGTTTGTATTGGTAATTTCCCACGGTAATGTTTTGGCAGAAATCTTATTGGCAGTTGTAAGCAACACCGCGCGGCGCACCACATTTCTAAACTCACGAAGATTGCCGGGCCAGGAGTAGTTGAGAAACATGTTCATCACATCGTCATCAAAGCCCTGGATATTTTTGTTCAGTTCATCATTTGTTTTTTCCAAGAAAAACTGCGCGAAAAGCGGGATGTCATTTTTGCGCTGGCGCAAAGGAGGAAGGTTAATGGAAAATTCATTAAAGCGATGGTACAAATCTTCACGGAATTTTCCTTTGTGATACGCTTCTTGTAAATTCTCGTTCGACGCTACAATGATGCGGATGTCAATATCCATTTCTTTGGTGCCACCAACCCGTTTGAACTTGCGTTCCTGTATCACGCGTAGTAAGGTAGCTTGTATATCCAACGAAAGATTTGCCACTTCATCCAAAAACAAAGTGCCGCCATTCGCCATTTCAAAATGTCCTTCTTTATCTGAGAGCGCGCCAGTAAAAGCACCTTTTACATGACCAAACATTTCGCTGCCCGCAAGCTCTTTTGAAAGTGTGCCGCAGTCCATTGCAATAAACGGCTTACCCTTGCGCTCGCTGTATTGGTGAATGGTTTTAGCAATCACTTCTTTACCCGTTCCGCTCTCGCCATACAAAATAATACTATAGTTGGTAGGCGCTACAATTTCTATCTGGCGATACAGGTCCTGCGTAGATTCCGATTGACCCACCAGATAATCACCATTCGTTTTGAAAACCGCTTTTTTAGGCGAAGAAGCTCCGGCAGATGCAGCTGTAGAGGAAGCATTTTGATTTGCCATTGCATGTGGCACAGGAGGCGCCGGATTTTTTAATGCCGAAGCCAGTACGCTTAACACTTCAGCAGGTATCAGCGGTTTGGTAATATAGTCGTAAGCACCAAGTTTGATGACTTCAACTGCTGTTTTAATATCGGAATAACCGGTAATGATCAGTACGATAGCCTGAGGATTTGCCGCTTTCAACTCAGATAATACATCGCGTCCTTCTTTATCACCCAACCGATAATCGCAAAGCACCAGATCGAAATTTGATTCTTTGAATTTAGCGATGCCTTTGTTGCCCGTATAGGCTACTTCTGTATCGTATCCTTCTTTGTTCAAAAATCGACTGAGTAAAGTGCAGATATCGATGTCGTCGTCAATAATCAGGATTCTCTTCTTCATACTACTTACTGTGTTTGCCGTTTACTCGCTGCTTTAAAAATCTATATTTATAGGACAATTATAACGTTATTGACAAAATTGAAGAAAAACAGTTACCTGGATTTGTTGTTTATCCCTCGCTGCAAGTCAAATTCGGTTCTCACAAATGTAAACAACATCTCAATAAACAAAGTAAAATAACGGCAATCTTTTTATTTATAATTTATCGTTTGCAAAGAAAAAAAATACAGCGCAGAATCGCGCCTTAAATTTTAAAAAAATACCTTAAAGTAATAATCATCTTTGTAAACAAATTGCTCTTTTAGCCATTCTTACTCTTTTATTATCAATCAAAAAAGAGAAAACAGCTATCGATAAAACCAACAGCCTGCTTCCATCATTTCCATTCGTTTAACAGGCATTTTATCAATCAACTCCTATCTTCACGCCATGAATTTTGACATGCAAAAACTGCTTCGGAACAACATCAAATCCCTTACACCTTACTCCTCAGCGCGGGATGAATTTACAGGTGTGGCAAAGATAAATTTAGATGCTAACGAAAACAGCCTAGGCTCGCCGCTTTTGCATTGGTACAACCGCTACCCCGACCCTTACCAACACCGTGTGAAAGAAGCCGTAAGTGCTGTTAAAAAAGTGGCTGTTGAAAATATTTTTTTAGGCAATGGAAGCGACGAATGCATAGATGTATTGTACCGCTGTTTCTGTGTTCCGGCGCAGGACAATGTCATCATTTGCCCGCCAACTTACGGCATGTATGAAGTAAGCGCAAACATTAATGACATTGAGATCCGAAGGTCGCAGCTATTGCCAGATTTTCAACTCGACCTAGTGCATATCGAAACGTTGATTGATAAGCACACAAAGATAATCTGGGTTTGCTCGCCCAATAACCCAACCGGCAACTCGATGAACCGCGAAGACATTGAAACGATCCTCAATAACTTTAATGGATTGGTGGTCGTTGACGAAGCTTACATCAATTTTTCAAGGCACAAATCTTTTATACAGGAACTAAGCGATTATCCTAATCTGGTTGTATTGCAGACTTTCAGCAAAGCCTGGGGTTTGGCAGGCTTGCGCCTCGGTCTTGCCTTTGCATCAGCAGAAATTATAAGCGTAATGAACAAAGTAAAGCCGCCTTACAACATCAGCCAGGCTACACAGGACCTGGCATGGCAGGCTTTGCAAAATACAGATCAGGTAAACGACATGATTTACGAAATCGTAAACATGCGCAACGCACTGAAGGAAGTGCTGGAACAACTGCCAGTTGTAAAAAAAGTCTATCCTTCTGATGCCAATTTTTTATTGGCAAAAACAAGCAATGCAAAAAATTTGTACCAGTATCTTTTATCTAAAAGTATTGTAGTTAGAGACCGGAGCAACATAGTATTGTGCGACGATTGCTTACGCATCACTATCGGCACCGAAGAAGAAAATACAAAGTTGGTAGACGCTTTGATAGAATACAGCGATACGAACCATCTGTATTAATAAATATGTTTCAATTATTTTTTGCTATGAAATCTATGAAAAAAACTTTCCTGTTACTATTGCTTTGTGTAATCGTTCTGCATCCTGCTTTTGCAGGCTACAAGCGAGATTCTGTAAAAGAAAAGAAAGCCGCTATTCAGCCTGATGCCGATAACGCCGGCTTGATTTTGCCAAGAGGCTTTTCGGCTCTTGTTGTTGCCTCAAACATAGGCACAGCAAGGCATATAACCGCTACACCGCAGGGGGATTTATATGTAAAATTAGATGGAGATGTAAAAGGCAAAGGCATTTTACTACTGCACGATGATAACAAAGACGGCAAGGCAGAAACCATCACCGGCTTTGGCGATTACGGTGGTACAGGCATCCTTATTAAAAACGGCTATTTGTATGCTTCATCCGATAACGAAGTTTTCCGTTATAAACTTAACGAAAACAACGAAGTGATAGATAAAACAAAGCCGGAAACTGTTGTAACGGGTTTAATCAATAAGCATCATCATAGTTCCAAATCAATCGCTGTAGATAACAACGGCAACCTGTATGTGAATATTGGCGCACCTTCCAACATTTGCGCACAACGCGGCAATGAGAAACTGGGGCAAATGCCTTGCCCGCTGCTCGATTCAAACGGTGGTATCTGGATGTTTAAGGCTGATAAATTAAATCAAACCTATGCTAATGGAGTACGCTATACAACCGGCTTGCGCAATGTTGTAGGGCTTGATTGGAATACCGTAACCAATACTTTATTCGTGATGCAGCATGGGCGTGATAACCTTAGTACTACATTCCCTGATTTATACACCGCCAAACAAAGCGCAGAACTGCCTGCTGAATGTATGTATGAGCTTCACAATGGCGATAACGCCGGCTGGCCATACATGTATTATGACTGGATACAGAAAAAGAAATTAGTAGGCCCCGAATACGGCGGCGACGGAAAAAAGGAAGCAGATAGTAAATATATCAATCCTGTAGCCGCTTATCCCGGCCACATGGCGCCCGATGGTTTACTTTTTTATACAGGCAACATGTTTCCTGACAGATATAAAAATGGCGCTTTTATAGCATTTCATGGCTCTTGGAATCGTGCGCCTGAACCGCAGAAAGGCTACTTCGTAGTGTTTCAGCCTTTTAAGGATGGCAAGCCCAGTGGCGACTGGGAAGTGTTTGCTGATAACTTCGCTGGCGGTGCTGAGTTTATGCAGCCGGGAAGTGCCAAGCACCGTCCCTGCGGGCTGGCACAAGGTCCTGACGGATCTTTGTATGTAACGGATGATGCCGGTGGAAATGTATACCGTATTTTATATAACAAGTAGAAGATTATTAATGAAAAAAGGATTTTTATTTGTTGTTATTGCGCTCATTAACAACTCTGTTTTTTCGCAGACCAAACCATTGCCTGCGACAGGAAAAGATGTATACACAAAATATTGTCTTACCTGCCACCAGCAAGATGGCAAAGGTGTTCCCAAACTTAATCCGCCCTTGATTAACACCTCATATGTTAACGGCGATAAGAAGACATTAATTACATGGGTACTGAAAGGAAGTGGTGATGAAAAAGTACCGATCGATGGTATTTATTACAACAACAATATGCCGCCCCAGGCTGCCTTAAAAGATGATGAGCTGGCAAAAGTACTTACTTACATCCGAAGCAGTTTTGGCAACAAAGCAACCCCAGTATCAGCAACAGATGTGAAAACAGTAAGAGCCGAAGTAAAATAACCGGGGGAAAAATTAATTAAAAAGCAAGCCTGTATGAATTCATACAGGCTTGCTTTTTTAAACAAAATCTCACGACATCTTTTTAGATACTTGCTTTTCGATCTTGTGACAAGGCAAGTTCATTGCATAAATGTTTTATGAAAAATAAAAACGAAGGCATAAGAAAAACATTCAATGGTTTTGGTTGCAATCGGCTTTATCAGACGATACCTGAAGCTGATACTATACGTATTTAAAGAGGTCTATTTCTTTTGGCTTATTTTTAACCGCACGCTATACCATTTCAGTTATTTTTGCCCGCTATCACAGAGCATCTATCTACATGAATAACTCCATTATTAAAATAGCTTCTTTCGTTTTATTTTGTTTTCTTACAGTTGCGTCTTTTGCACAAAAAGATTCAACCATGATGCCCGCAAAAGATACAGTTACCAAGCGGAAGTTTTTAAACAAAATAGATCTCAGCAACCGCCCCAACGATCATTTTATGGTGCAGTATGGTTTGGATGGCTGGGGTTCTGTTCCCGACAGTACGAAACCTTCTGGCTTTTCACGGCATTTCAATATCTATGTGATGATTGACAAGCCTTTTAAAGACAGCCGCCACATGAGTCTTGGCATTGGCTTGGGCATTGGCAGCAGCAATATCTTTTTCGGTAACAAATATGTAAACTTAAAATCGCCGACTACTACCCTTCCATTTACCAATGTAAGCACAAGCGCCATCGATCATTTCAGCAAGTTTAAGTTAACGACTGTATTTGCCGAGCTTCCTGTAGAACTGCGTTATGCAGGCAACCCGGTAACACCAGACAGAGGTTTTAAAGCTGCCTTAGGATTGAAAATTGGGACTTTACTGAACCAACACACCAAAGGTAAAAATGCATTGGGAAGCACCGGAACCACATTGTATGGTTCAAAATATATTGAGAAAGAAAATAATAAGCGTTTCATCAACAGTACACGTGTGGCGGCTACTGCACGCATTGGGTTTGGAAATATTTCCATTGATGGATCTTACCAGATAACCAACTTCCTGAAGACAGGCGTTGGTCCTAATATCAAGCCATATTCTATTGGCATTACACTAAGTGGTTTGTAATAAAAAATCTTAAGCCAGCGGGGCTGCTGATCTTACATTTACATCACCGGTTTCACTTCATAAACAGGACTAAACAAATACAAGGCTCCAGTAGCCATTTCCTTGCAGCGATAACGTTTTCGCAACCGGTTTCCTTTTATAAACTGCCTGCCATCTCTGGTAGTAAAGAGTGCATTTTCAGGTAGCTGCTCCAGCAAATAGATTCCTTCCTTTTTAGCATCATAACGGCCCAGCACACGCATCAGGTCTTCTTCGGCACAACTGCTGGCAGCCGGGTTTTGCAGAGATTGCTGCAAGGCTTTTTCTATATCGGCAGGAAAGATAGCAAGCTGTATAAATACAGATAGCAAACCGCCGTAGACAGTTTTCCATTCCTTGCCATGTGCGGCTACTCTATGCTTCCATTTTTCGAAGGTAAGAAGATGAGCCAGCTCATGCAGCAAGGTTATTAAAAAGGAATATTTATTAAGATTACCATTCACCGAGATGCGGTGATTTTTATCCTGATAAGCATTGCGGTAATCGCCCAGCACGCTGCTGCGAGCTTTGGTAATTGTAAGGTGTACCTTATAGCGATGCAGAAATTCGGCTACGGCTTCATAGCTATTCTCCGGCAGAAAGGCAGCCAGGGTTTGTATCGGTTGCTCACGCTGCGCCATTACGGGTTTGCTTGTTTATTTTCATAATGCCTCTCATCTCTACAAATGTGTATACCACATATAAAAGGAGACCGGCTAAAACCGCATAAATACTTTGCTTTTCACCGGCAACGAAAAGATAAACAAACACGGCACCGGCAATTACAAAAAGTTTTAAAACGGTTGCGCTCAGCACACTTCGAAGAAAGGCATGAGGGTTAGGTTTGTAATAAGCTCTAATGTGGATATAAGCACTTCCTATCATCAGTAGAAACAACAACAAATTTGCGCCCTGCAACACCAGATGATTGATTCGCCATTCATCAAGCTTGTTGTTGAAAATAACGCAGAGTGCATTTACCGCAACGAAAATAAAAACTAAAGGAAGGTAAGTATGGCTGAGTTTAAGCTTTGTCATGTATTACTTCTTTGTAGTGTCCTGTATCACTTTTATCATCATACCTGTTAGTACGAGAAGAGGCAGAATCCATACCAGTAAAGGAATGCTGGTATGCAACCACTTGTCGGCAAGTATGCCCAGATAAACTGCCAGCCCCAAACCAGCAATCAACTGCCAGGCAAAAGTAAAATACTGATTCAAAATATTCCTGTTTTGAGGCTCTTTATTCATAGCAAATCAATCATTAGAAACATCGGTTTTCGGCACCTTGATAGAAACCGTATCCTTTACCGCATCTGTGTTTCCGGTGAGCACTTTACGAATATTATCCAGGTACTGATCCTTGTATTGAATAGCCTGCTGCAACGAATCGGTTTTCATCTTCAGCACCTGAAGCTCACCTTTGCTTTGCCGGCTGCTGCCATAACCCGGTATATAAAACTTAAGTGGGGTAAGCATAAACAGGGAAATGGTCAATCCCACCAGCAATACAAACACCGTGCACAAGCCTGCGTACACACTCAGGCGGGTAAGTTTGAAGGTAGTAATTTCTTCATAGGTATCATCGTTCATAATCACTAAACGGTAGCGATTCTGCAGCCTGGTAAACGTGGAAGTTGTGTCTTTTTTTTCTGACATGATAATGGGTTATAGCTGTTTTTCTTTTTGCAATGTTTTACAGACAAACAATGCAACACCCATAAGGCCATTGGTTAAAGAAAACTGCCGTTCTTATAAAGCAGGCTTTATGTATGTCTGGCAAATGTATAACAATCAGCCATTTCAGAAGGCTGATATACTGGCAAGGTTAGCAAAAGAAAATAAAATAGGAAGTGAGTAAGCGGTGGGGTTAGGGATGAAGCAGTGGTGAAAATATTAAAACCAGAAACCGACAGCCGCTACCCAGCGGTTGAAACGATAGATATCGGTATTGGTAGTTTCTATCTGTTCGGTTGAATAAGCATAAGACGGATAACTAATTCGTGTTGTTTTATAACTGTAGCCTGCATCTATAAAAACGCGCAATCTTTTATATAGCGGCAACGAAACACCTGCCATGGCTCTTGCATAAAATCCATTTTTATAGTCAACGTTCGGATAGTAATTATACTCGGACTTCAGCTTATCCTTCGCTTCGTTGATATTGATACCAACCGATGCATTAATAAAAGGTTGAAGATGTCGGTGCCCAAATGTTTTTTTTATATCTGCGAACAAGGGCAGTGAGCGAAACACATAGTCATCAATGCCGGCGCCAATACCGGCCGTTAAGCTCTTATAAACTACACCATTGGTAAGCAGATAAGCATGGCTATTATCACTATTGCCTTTTGTAAGGCCAGCTTCTAAACCCGCGCTGTACCTGAGTTTCGCCTGGGCATTGGCAACGCCCGCAAACACTATTGCTGTAATTAAAAGGAAGTAACGCATTTGTCTTTTTTTTAAACAAGAAGTAGAGTTTACTGTATATTGATTTTGCCAACCACTGCCGCATTACTCACATCGCTATAGTTAATTAAAAATAATCCTTCCGATGCCGTAACAATGGCGATACCATTACTCACAATTACATCGTTGGCTGTAAAGCCCGATACGACTTTAGTCAGCGTGATATTATTTAAATCAGCAGCATTCAATATTTTCAGTCCATCTTGTCCATCACAGACAAACAAATTATTTCCATCTTTAGCCAGTCCGCGCGGGTTGGTAAATGAATATGTCTTTACCAGCGTGGGGTTGGTAATATCGGTTGTGTTAAGCACATCCAGTTCGTTATTTAGATTTCCACACATGTCTCCGCTGTGTAGGGTTACATAAGCTGTGTTGGCTTCAGCTATTACCGGGTCGCAGGCAGTTTCGTGACCAAAGGTTCCTTTCAACGTCGGGTTATCTGCGTCCGTTGCATCGTAGATAAACATGCCATTACCGCCACCTAGAAATAAATCGTTTTCATAAGGAAAAATAGTTTCGGTAGCACTATAGTTTGTATTCACCGCCTGCACAAATGCCGGGCTGGCTGGCTGTTCAATATTGAACACATTCAGATAATGAAGCGATACCGAATATAAGCGGCTGCCCAGTGTGGTGAACTGTGCCATCGAGCCCGCAACGCCTGCTGCACTTTTTGGTGTTTGTCCGGATTGTGCGAGGGATGGATAATCGTAATAAAGATAAGGTGGATAAGGGTTCGTTACAATCGGGTCTTTGCTTTTCACCATTGTATCTACCCTTCGCCAGCTAGTTATAATATAGTTTGGGTCGCCATTGCCATAAATATTTTCGGGAAACACATTCGGTGTTGTATTTACCAGCTTTGCAGCCATCGGGTTCGTTATATCCAGCGTTAAGAGATCGCTGTATTCATCGGCATACAAATAATTGCCATAGATCGTCATATTACCATTGCCCGGAATGGGTATGTATCCTACATTTTGTGGCGATGATGGCTGGCTGTAATCAAAGATGTGAATGCCTTTACCCATCTCGTTTACATAGAGATAATCTCCTTGCAAATAAATTCTGCCCGGCATAGATACTGGTTGCGGTGCACTGGTTTTTATATCGGCTCTTACTTCTGTTTTTAAGCTATATTCAGGCACATAAAACGTGTACTTCTGTAGTTTCACATCTTTCAGGCAACTATTAAAACTGATGCAGATAAAAGCCAGCAAAGCAATAGCGGATATAGATTTCATAAGATCGTTTTATAAAGTAGATGATGAATGAATAAAGGAAACCGTTGCACGGTTACTTAAAAAAATAAATTGCCTGGACACCCATTGAAGCGAGGTGATTATCTTTATAAGAAGCACTGTTCTTTTGAAATATCCGCACACCCAACCGCACAAACGGTGATAGCTCAAAATGTGTTTGCTTACCCACATACCAGTCGAATGGAAGCGACAAGTGAACGAAGGGCTGCCATTGATAAAAATTGCGTATCGGTAAAGTTGTAACCGTGTCTGGCTGCCCGTTTTGTTTTTGGCTAACCAAAAACAGCAAGTTATTGTCAACGCCGGCTTGCAGAGAAAAAGATGTTTTACTGTGATGAAAGATTTGCCAGCCAATGCCTGTATAAATATCAGCAAAATGTAATCGCTCTTTAGCCTGGGCATAATAGTAAAAGCCCTGACTGGCACCTGTTGGGTTTGTGTTGGAAGTATCTTTAAATATAGTTTGCGAAATACCAAATTGCTGGTAGCGATAGCTTATTCCTCCGTTGATATAGATAGACTTAGATAATGCTTTCTTTACAGACAAACCCACTGACAAATCAATTCCGCTTTTTATACTATACTTCATCACCGTTGCATTACCTACACTGTTATTAAGGTCAAACACACTACCTGGTACAGATAGCCCAGCGAGTTGCGCATTTTTTTCTGTATTGCCAAACAGGCGACTGCCCAGCGAAGCGGTTCCCAATTCTGCCTGTATGCCCAAAGAATAATTATGTTTATCTTTTTTCTTTTTAATAGTAACCGCTGTCGAGGTATCTGTTTTCTTTTGTGCTGACTCTGCTGAATTGCTTACTGCGATTGTATTTGAGACAGTGTCGCTGGCGGCAGCCAGCGTATCTTTAAAATCCGATATCAGCAAAGATGTTGTGTCATTTTTATCATGCAGTTTTATTCCTTTTTCAATGGATGGAAGAAACTGTTCTTTACCGGTTACAACCACATCATTACTTTTATTGAGTTTACTTTCCTGCCTGTTTTCTTCACTCAATTTTTCTTGCGACGCGCGAAGCTGATGATAAACTTTTGCTTCGTTTTTGTTGGCACTCATCAGATCTTTTTTTGCTACAATCACATCTTTATTTTTTTGTAACAATCCCTGTGAAAAAGTTCTTCTTTTTCGCTCACTTTTTGTTTGCAACGTTTTTTCCTGTTGGCGATTCTTTGCGGCAGATTGCTGATTACTCAGTTTATTTTTTTGGCTTATTCCAAGGTTCGCCAAAGGCTGGTTTCTTTTTAATAACTTGGTTGGATGCGCCATCCAAATGCTTAAGCCGCCTGCCACACAAAGCGGCAGCAGCCACCACCAAAGTAACGCTCTTCGCCTTCGCTTGGATGGCGCAACAGAAGCTCTTACCTGCTGCCACACAGCCGGCTTCGGCTCCATGCGAAACGGTTCAATAAGCTTTCGCGCCTGCTCTTCAAAATTCTCTTCAGGCATAAGATGATGTTTTATGTTCGCCCGGCTGTTTCTTTAGCCAGTTTATCAATATCACTCGGGCACGCATGTATTGCGAGCGGCTGGTGCTTTCGCTTACACCCAGCATGGCACCTATTTCTGAGTGTGTAAACCCATCAACAGCATAAAGGTTGAACACGGTTTGATAACCCGGTGGCAGTTGTCGTATCAGTTCTATCAATTCTTTAGTTTGTACAGCAATGTCGGGATTCTCATCGCTTACCAAATGCATGTGCTCTTCAGGCATTAGCATGTCGGTGCTATAAGCAATATTCTTTTTCAAAGTTGCCAGCGCCGTGTTTACCATAATACGCCTTATCCATGCACCCAGTTCGCCACTGCCGTCGTATTGCTTCAGATGAACAAATACTTTTATAAACCCTTCCTGCAGCACATCTTCCGCATCTTCCACAGTCTTGGTATACCGATAGCAAATGCCCATCATTTGCGCTGCATAAGCATCATAAAGTTGCTTTTGCGCTTGCGCATTTCCTTTCAGGCAGGCCGTTACCAAAGCTTGTATATTCATGCTGTGCTGCTATGTTGATTGCCATATATAAACAATCGTTGCACGAAGAAAAAATAAATTGCAAGCAGTTACCGAAGAAATACAAAATGCAGAACAGCCATTATGAACCAGAAGATAGGAACTCCGGTTAAGCCAAGTTGCGTCGCACTCTTGTACGCCTGGTTAATAATTAAGCCATTGATTAAATACGTTACTAATAATAAAAGGTCAGCTATCAAATTTATGGGTTGCGTTGGTGATAGCTGATTTCCTTTTGCCGCCCATCTGGCATTCTGAATCTACTCGATTTACATCATGTAATCGTCAACAAAAAAGCAACCCAGAAAGGTTGCTTTTTCATAAAAAAAGTACAGCTCAGTTTTGTTTTATTTTAATTGTAACCCTATGCGGTGCTACTGCATCTCCACCAAAGTAAGGGAGCAGCTTATATCTACCTGCCATAGCAGTTGTACTGGCGCGCGGCAATGAAACAAAGCCAGTATCATTCAGTTTAAAATTATAATGGCTGCCGTTGATAGCGATTGAGTAAGAAATGGCTGTATTTAAAGGCACAGTACCCATTTCTACAATGGTAGAATCGCCGTTATTAAAAGTATAAGCAGCTATCTGCAAACTACCGTCAAACCAGCGCCAGCCAAAGCGCGCACTAAACAGGCGATGGTTTTTATTGTTGTCGGCAAAGCCATACAAAGTGTTCTGATCGTACTTGGTATTCGGATCGGTAAAGTTGTAAATGGCAGAGCTGTCGAAGATGGCAGAAAAAGATATTCCATTACCCGAAAACAATGGAAAATGCTGTCCGTTAGCATAATGATTTCCAGCCTCTATCACGTATGTTTTATAAGCCTTGGCAGCGGCTAAGTTATCTATTGCCGCCACTTTTGAATCTGTTGCAGAACCTGAACTTTGCGAAGCAGTAGCAGCATCTTTAGAACAACCCGACACAATGGCAAGCAGAACATAAGCAACAGCTGCTGTTCTTAAAGAAATTGTTTTCATAGTAAATAAATTTTGAAACGAAACTAATCCATTATACAACAAAAAGCAGGTGAAGGCAGGGTACGTAAAAATGTTCTTTCAGAGATTTTATTTTAAAAGAATCTTTACAAATCTTTCCAGTTCAGCTACGTCAGCTGTAGTTAAAGCTTCATTGCGGTTATATTTCGATTGCAAAAATAATACTCTTTTATGCTGCGGGTATTTTCTTAAGATATCCTCAATTAACTGGCCTGCGTTTACATCTTTTTGATACATTGGCTTTGTCTCTGCAGGTACTTCCGATTTAAAACGGTTAGGCATCTTTGCAATTTTCGCTTCTAATGTGGCCAGCCAGTTTGGTGGCATGTCCGGCACTTTCTCTGCCTTGTAATACAAGCCCTGCAACTGCTTCTTGCTAAGGCTTCCGCGCTCCTCATACTGGTGCATCAGGCTCATAACAAACAAAGGAAACTGCGCACTTTTATAGCAGGCATCCAAAATTTTATCAACGACATCTATTTCTTTTTTGCTTTGCATGAAGTGTCTCTAAAATGTTTTACGGCAAAATAAATAAAGCAACGCCAGTCATTATATATAAGCTGATACTCTGTATAAATGTAGATGCAAATCGGCGCAGTCCTTATATTTTTTTAGCAAAGCGCAAAACGATTTGCCTTTTCAAATATTGCAAGAACGTTTCTGTATTTTCTATTACTTACAAATTTATTTCTTGCTAGCTACGGCTTTTCTAATTTCACAATATACTCTGATGATAGCCAGAGAAATTACGTTCTTTAGCATCATTCTTGCTCTCGGTTTGGCGCACACTATAAACGCTGCTATGATACCGTCGGTACGTTACCTTATTATCTTGTTATAGAATAATGAAGTTTCTCCGCTATCATCAGAATAAATATAAACATATCGTTTGCTTTTAAAATCCAAGGGTAAAAGTGAACATAACAATGCGAACTTAAACATGCCCGTCGGGAAGAACTGGTATTTATTCATTTTTTTCATGTGCCTTGCGCTGGCAGTGTCGGCGCAGCAGGCAGATTTTTCTGCAGATAAAACATCAGGCTGTTCTCCATTAGCTATATCGTTTACCAATCATTCTACCGGCTTTTCTTCTGCTGCTGTTTATTCATGGGACTTTGGTAACACCAACAGTTCGGCTTTAGAAAACCCTGGCACCACTTACAACGATGAAGGCATTTATACAGTAACGCTCACCGTTACCGATGGCGGACAAAAGTCTTCCAAATCCATACAAGTAACGGTTTACAAAAAACCTGTCGTCGATTTTGCAGTAGATATTACTAAGGGCTGTGCGCCACTTGCGGTTACATTTACCAGCCATTCTGAAGCCGGCGATGGCACCATAAGTGCTTATACCTGGGACTTTGGCGATGGCATTGCCGAGGCAGGTGATGGCACATTGGTGCATACCTACAACATTGCTAAAACTATTTCGCCCAGCCTTACTGTTACCAACAGTTATGGCTGTTACAATACCTTATCGAAGCCGCAACTGATAGAAGTTTTACCGCAGGTAATTGCAGCTTTTACACCAGATAGAAATGTACTTTGTACAGTACAGGATGCCGTATCTTTTACAAACACAAGCGCAGGCACCGGAACACTTTCTTACCAGTGGGAATTTGGCGATGGCAACACCTCTACCACTGCGCAGCCGCAGCATACTTACAGCCAACCCGGCAGGTACACCGTAAAGCTGACGGCAACCAGCAAAGATGGTTGTGTATCAGACACTATACTGAACACACCTGTCAACGTAGCCGATTATCATACAAGGTTTAATGTGCCGGATATTATTTGTCAGAACACACTTACAACGTTTACCGACATCAGCACACCCACAGCAACTACAGAGCAATGGAGAATAGACGGAACTGCCGTTATTGATACAACTGCCAACCAATTACAACAAGTGTTTGCAACGCCCGGCGAGCACCATATTCAGTTAATAAACACATATGAAACCTGCCCCGATTCAGCCGATAAAAAGATTACCGTACTAGCTGCGCCAACTGCCGGTTTTATAGCTAAACTACAAGGTAGCTGCGGCGCGCCCGTTACGGTTGACTTTAGAGATACAACCAACAACGCTACGGCGTGGCAATGGGATTTTGGAAGTGGCTCAACGGCTTCCGGGCAAACCGCTTCTCACCTATACGATGCCAATGGAACGTATAGTGTAACACTTACTGCCACTAATGCAAACGGATGTTCAGCACAGTTAACCCAACCGGTAGAAGTGCACAAAGCAACCGTGAGTATTGCAAGCTCGGAAGGCGATTTAGGATGCGAAACTAAGACCACCATTTTTTCAGCTTTAACCGAAGCTAACCTTACTCAATTCGATTGGGATTTTGGTGATGGCACTCCTCATTCGGCGGAGGCAACACCATCGCATACCTTCACATCACCGGGACATTACACCATTTCATTGGGTTACATAACCTCAAGTGGCTGCGCAGGTAAAACGCAATACACACTTGATGTTTACGAAAGGCCAAAGTTTGATTTTACGGCAACGCCGGGCACTACTATTTGCGGAAGCAATCCTGTTTCGTTCCTGGTATCAGGCTCTAATTTAGCAGGTCAATATTTCTGGGATTTTGGTGATGGGAAAGGATATACTACGCCACCACCACCTTACACACATAGCTATCGGCACGATTCGGTTTATACCGTTTCGTTGGTTATAAATAATAATGGATGTACAGATACAGTAACGAAGAAGAATTATCTTACTGTACTACCGCCTTTCCCGCATATAGCAAGCGCACTTAATACCTGCGATGGCATAAGAGATTTGGTTACCTTTACCGATACATCGCAGAAGGCAGAGCAATATAGCTGGGACTTTGGCGATGGTACGGCGCCTTCTGTTTACAACGCACACCAGGTGCAGGTACAACATCATTATAAAGCAAGCGGAACTTATCACATAACGCTCACAGCAACTAATGGAAACTGCTCTGCCATTGATTCTGCCAGTGTGTTTGTATTGCTAAAACAAAAGCCGGTATTATCGGCAGGCAACACAACGTTTTGCAGCAACGATGTTTTTCTTACTACCATATCAGGGATAGATGCTAACCCTTACACAGGCAACGACGCTTTAGGCTATAAATTAAGTTTGATTCAATATAAAGATGGTACTGCTTTTACGGGCAATAGTTCTATTGCCGATAGTACCGGGCAAACTACGTTTGGTGTAAATCTTACAGATGTAAATGTGAACGAAACTGCGCTTCGCATCATCACGGCTTCAAATCATTTTGGTTGTGCCGACACCACCAATTATTTATCGTTTCAAGCATTAGGACCTATTGCCGGTTTTACGGTTGCCGACAATAAAATTTGTTTTAAAACGCCAGCCGTTTTTACCGATGCTTCGCATCCAAGTCATAACTCTCCCATCGTGAAATGGGATTGGCAATTTGGCGACAGCCTGTCCCAAGTAAATATCCAAGGTACGAAGGTGGCGCATCCTTACGATGGTCCGGGTATATACCATGCCGTGCTTACGGTAACGGATGCAAAAGGCTGCAGCGATTCTACTTCCGTGGATGATGGTATAATAACAGTAACGGGTCCTAAAGCTGCCTTTTCCATTTCAGAAAACCCGGTATTGCCCGCTACCAGCGTATCTTTTTACAACCAAACTATTACTACCAATACCAACAATGGCGACAACCAATATACCTGGAACTATGGAGATGGAGCCGGAATAAAGAACCAGCCTTATACAAATCAGGTATCTCACATTTACAGCCATGAAAGTAATGATACCGTATCGCTGATTGCGTTTAACACTGCTGAAAGTTGCGCCGACACTGCCGTTCAAATAGTGTATGTAAAAAACCCGAACCTTTCGTTTACCTATACTACAACCTATGTAAACCCAGATGGTGGCTGCCCGCCGGTAATCGCCAGCTTTGTGAATACTTCAATCAACACCACTAAAGTAAGCTGGGATTTTGGCGACGGCAGCACGGCTGATAACTTGGATAATGCAGGGCATATTTACGATAAGCCGGGTATTTATAAAGTGACACTGTATGGATATTTTTTAGATGGAACCATCGACTCTGTTTTCCAGATGGTAACTATTAAAGGACCATTTGCAGAATTGAAAACCGTGAAGCCATTTGCCTGTGGTGCAGAGCTGATAACACTAACAGCAGCCTCTTCCAACACAAAGAATTTTACCTGGGACTTTGGCGATGGCACCTTGCTGAATAACAGCGACACTTTTGCCGAACATCGTTATCTCACGGCTGGTGTTTACACGCCTTCGCTTATTGTAAGTGATGGTAACAATTGCAAGTTTCCATTCTTTTTAACCAAGCCGATTATCATCGATACATTGCATCTTACCATTAATACAAATGCACTGGTAGCCTGCGATTCATCTGTACTTCTTTTTACACCCGCTGTTGTAAGCGAGGCTAAAACATTGGGCTTGCCACTCTCTTATCACTGGGATTTTGGAACAGGAAACGGAAGAGATACTGCCAATACCGAAAGCACTTCTTTTACCTATAATCATATCGGCACTTATGAAGTAACACTTAGCGGCGCATCGCCGTATGGCTGTATCGATATCACTTCAGATACAATCGTTGTGCAGCCTACGCCGAAAGCCTACATTGCAGGCCCGGCGCAGCTTTGCGAAGATGACTCTGCTGCATTTACCGGTAGTTCTACAAGCATTGTTACCTGGCACTGGCAGTTTGGGAACGGAGATGTTTCCTTGCTGAAGAATACGCCGGATCACCAGTTTACCACACCGGGTATCGATTCTGTTTCTTTGGTTGTAAATGATAAAGGTTGCTATGATACTGCCTGGCATCCTGTGCTGGTACACGCCCGCCCGGTTATCAATCCATCGCCATTGACAGCCCGGCTTTGCCAGGGCGATTCCGTGCAGTTAGAGGCACATGATGGTGTTCTATATCAATGGACGCCGAACGAATTTATTTCAGGCGCAGGCACTGCTTCGCCTTATGTCTTTCCCGACACAGCAACGTTGTATTTTGTAACCGTAAAGAATGAAAATGGCTGTGTAAGCAACGATTCAATAGCAATTGATGTAACCCAACGCTTTCGTGTTGTCACACCTTCGCCGGTTTATATCTGTCCTGGTGGTGTAGCGCAATTGAATGCTTCGGGCGCAGACAAATATCATTGGTTAGACAATAACGTTAGCAATCCTGATGTTGCCAATCCGACCGCTTCGGTATATACTTCTAAACTTTACACAGTAGTGGGTGCTGATAAATATAGTTGCTTTACAGACACGGCTTCTACCCAGGTTCTTACAGCGGCGCTGCCAACTGTAAATGCAGGTATGGATGCAACAACATTTGCAGGTGTGCCGGTGCAACTGCTGGCTACGGCTAGTAACGATGTTGTAAGATGGCAATGGATACCGGACACTTACATTGACTGTGATAGCTGCGCTGCCATCAGCGTTACGCCGCATGCCGATATACAATATGTGGTGCAAGTAACCAACAGAAGCGGTTGTGTGGCATATGATTCAGTTCAGGTTCATATTCTCTGTAAGACAAGCCTGGTGCGGATTCCAAGCGCTTTTACACCTAACAGCGATGGCAGAAACGATCGCTTTACCGTGACTGGAAGCGGCATTAAAGAAATAAGGCATTTTGCAGTATTCGACAGGTTGGGCGAAGAACTTTTTGAGACTACTAACCTGAGCGTTGGCGAAACTTCTTATACAGGCTGGGATGGAACTTATAAAAACAAACCCATGCCGCCGGGCACTTATGTTTATATAGCTGAACTTGTTTGCGATACCGGTGAATTGTTTACTTACAAAGGAACGGTGGTATTAATACGATAATATTAAGAAGGGAAAGGAACAGGATGAAAAAAATAATCGCCATCTCCGGCAGTACGCGGCAAAGCTCGCTCAACCTGAGCCTGATCAATGCCATCATAGCCTTGTATCAAACGCAGCTCAACGTTTATACTTCTCTGAGCATAGCGCATCTTCCTCATTTCAACCCCGATCTTGATAATGACAATCCACCTAAAGAAATCACCACATTCCGGGCGCAACTAAAGGAAGCCGATGGTATCTTAATTTGCACACCTGAATATGCCATGGGCGTTCCCGGAACGTTAAAGAACGCGATTGACTGGACGGTTTCTTCAATGGAGTTTTCAGGCAAGCCAACGGCGTTAATTACTGTCGGGTTAAGTGGACTAAAAGGGCACAAGGCATTGATGGAAACTCTGACCGTAATTGAGGCTGATATACCAGAAAGTTCTCAGTTGATTATATCATTTGCCAAAACAAAAGTGAATGATAACGGCATTACCGATCTTACTACCTTACAACAGATAAAGGAAGTAATGAATTCACTTATAGAAAGTATAAACCAAAAAAATACATAAACTTCTTAGCTTCCTCTGTTTTTAATCTTTACCAATCTTAACGAATTTATTAAGTCGATTATCTTCATCAAAAGTTTAAGTCTTCTTACCTTTGTAAGGGAAACTGGTAAGTTTACCTTACTATTATGACAACAGGAGACGACAATTCACAACTGGCATCCAGCTTCAGAACCGTTATCAGCCGGTTAGTAAAAAAACTTCGCAGCAAACCATCCGCCGGTGATAAATTATCGCTTACAGAACGCTCTGTTCTCAGCCTTCTGGATGAGCATAAAGAGCTTTTGCCGGGCGAGTTGGCCGGCATGGAAAAGATAACCTCACAATCTATGTCGGGTATCCTCAACAACCTGTTTGGATTAGGATATATACATCGCAAAATTTCACCGGACGACAAGCGAAAAATATTGATTTCATTGACGAAAGAAGGTCAGAACATTTTATACAAACGAAGGCATGAACGTGATGAGTGGCTGAGCCAGGCCATCAGCAAAACCTTTACAGCACGAGAGCAGGAAGCACTTCGCAAAATGATAGAACCGCTAACACGCCTGGTTGATTTTGAGTAAAAAAGGAAGGAAAGAGGAAAAGAAAACACCATGAAGATCGCCACATTTAATGCTTTTAAAAGCCGCAACTACAGATTATATTTTATCGGTCAATCCATTTCACTAATCGGCACCTGGATGCAGAAAACGGCTGTAAGCTGGGTAGTGTACTCGCTTACGCATTCAAAGTTTATGCTGGGCGTAACCTTGTTTGCAACTATGTTTCCATCGTTCCTTTTTTCATTTCTCGGCGGTGTTATATCTGACCGTTACGATCGATATAAAGTATTGCTGACAACGCAGGTTGTCTCTATGATACAAGCCATTTTATTAACCACGCTTATCTATTTTCATCATTATAATATCGACATCATTATTGCGCTCAGCGTACTACTTGGCATTGTGAATGCATTTGATGTGCCGGCGCGTCAATCGTTGGTATACGATATGGTGAACGACAAGAAAGACCTGCCCAATGCATTGGCATTAAACTCATCAATGGTTAACTTATCGCGTCTGATTGGTCCCGGCATCGCAGGCATTGCCATAGAAAAGTTTGGTGATACCGTTTGCTTCGGACTAAATGCGGTAAGCTTTATTGCCGTCATCGGTTCCTTGCTTCTGATGCGGCTGCCGAAGTACATTGCAAAGCTGCATACTAAAAACATTACCGGTGAGCTGAAGGAAGGTTTCGATTATATAAGGCAAACACCTTTTATCTCTTTCATTATTCTTATGCTTGCCTTTACCAGTTTGCTGGTGTTGCCTTTCAATACATTGATACCAGTGTATGCAAAAGATATTTTTAAAGGGACGGCATCTACATTCGGCATCATCGATAGTGCTATTGGTTTGGGTGCATTGGCAGGCGCCATCTTTCTTGCCTCGCTGAAACCCGGAAAGAATCTTCATAAAATACTTGCGATCAATTCATTGGTTTTTGGTGCCGGTCTTATGTTGTTTTCGCATACTACTATTTACCCGCTGGCATTATTGTTTGCCGTTATCAGCGCCTTTGGTATGATGTCTCAGGTAACGGTTACCAATACGCTGATACAAACTATGGTGAACCCGGCGATGCGCGGAAGAGTTATCTCTATTTATGCAATGGCTTTCTTCGGTATGCAGCCTTTGGGTGGTTTGCTGGTGGGCTTTGTATCGCAACACATCGGCGTGCAGGATACAGTTCTGGTGCAAGGCATGATTGCTCTGGTTGTCGGCATCCTTCATTTCCGGTTCTTAAAGCACCATCAGCCGCAGCAGGTAAACAAGACGCCGATAGCGCAACCGCAAGTAGCCGAAGCAGCTCTGCAGGCTTGATGTATGTAAATGCATAATCATTTATTAATAATAGTAAAATAAAAAAATGGAACAAAACAAAAGCAATGCAGCTCTTTTGGTAATGGACATGCAGGCGGGTATTCTCCCAAATCTTCCGACAGCTTCTTCAGTAACGGAGAAAGTAGCCGAAGCTATTGCATTCGCGCGCAGCAATAACCTGCCTGTTATTTATTCAGTGGTTGGTTTTAGAGAAGGCATGCCCGAGGTAAGCCCTAACAACAAAAGCTTCACAGCTTCGAAAAGCCGTTTTGAAAAAACAAACCCTGAAGAGTTTGTAAAGATTGAACCGTCCGTTGCACCGGCAGCAGGCGATATTATCGTTACCAAAAAACGGTTCAGTGCTTTTACCGGCAGCGATCTGGAAGTAGTGTTGCGTGCAAAAGGCATTCAGCATATTATTTTGACGGGTGTGATAACGAGTGGAGTTATACTATCAACCACGCGCGAAGCAGCCGATAAAGATTACCAGATTACCATCTTGTCTGATGCCTGTGGCGATGCAGATGATGAGGTGCACCGGGTACTAACAACTAAAGTATTCCCGCGGCAGGCAGATGTGCTGACGGTAGCAGACTGGATAAAAGGATAAACAATATGCACCCACAAAAACGGGAAGAACAAAGGCTTTGCTATCTTTTGTTCCTCCCGTTTTTGCAAGTTAGAAAATTACATAAAAATCGGCTTATCCATCTTTTGCGAAATGCGGTAGGCTGCATTCATCAAACCCACATGGCTGTAGGCTTGCGGAAAGTTTCCCCACTGGCTGCCATCGTTCTCATCTACGTCTTCACTGAACAAACCTAGGTGATTGCTGTATTGCATAATATTATTAAACTCGTTCACCGCGTCATCTATCCTTCCTACACAAGCCAATGCCTCAATGTACCAGAAAGCGCAGATGAGGAAAGTTGACTTTGGCTTACCAAAATCATCTGCATGCACATAACGGTAAAACAATCCATTTGGTGTTTTGAGTTCCTTCTCTAAAGCGATCAAATGGTCTTTGGCGCGCTGCGAATTTGGGTCTAAATAATTCATGAGAATTAACTGAAGTGTGCTTGCATCGAGGTAAGTAACACCGCGTGCGCTGGTATAACATTTCATCTCTTCGTTGTAGCAGCTTTCAATGTTGTTAACGGCGCGCTGCTTCAGGCGTTCTGCCTTTTCTTCCAGCTCTTTATCGCCAATAGCCTGCGCTATTTTAATGGCAGAACAACAACCCGCCCACTGAAATAAATTGGTATAGCAATGTATGTTTTCAAAATTGCGAAACTCCCAGATGCCAGCATCTTTTTCATCTACCGTTTTCTCTATTTTTTCTAAAACAAACTCCACCCATTTTTTAGAATCGTGGCGTTCTTTAAACACAAAGCGATAGTCTGTATAAAGCGGAAGTAAGGAAACCAAAACCTGCCCATAAATATCGTTCTGAACATGCTCATATGCCTGGTTGCCAATGCGCACCGGCTTGTTGCCCAAGTATCCTTCGAGAGGTATAATTTCTTCTGTCAGTTTTCGCTGCCCGGTAATGCCATATAAGGGCTGATAACGGAAAGAAGACTGATCGAAGGAGATGTCTGCCACATAATGAAAGTATTGTTCCATCTCTTCAAAATGCGCAATGTGGTTAAGCGCATTGATGGTGTAAAAAGTATCGCGCAGCCAGCAATACCGATAGTCCCAGTTGCGCACGCTGCCAGGATGTTCTGGCAGGCTGGTGGTGCTAGCTGCAATGATAGCACCGGTGTCTTCAAACTGGTGAATCTTCAGAGCTAACGCAGAGCGGATAACATTTTGCTGCGCAAAATCGCCAATGCTCGATTGCTTCACCCAGCCGCGCCAGTACTGAATGGTATTATCTATAAAAGTTTTGCAGGTACTCACAATCGGCGCTTCCAGCGGGCGACCGTATGTGAGCACGAGATAACGTGTATCCGTCAGTACAAAACACTGCTCGTCGAAGATATAATTGATAGGCAAATCGGTTGTCAATCTTATCTTTTCATCGTGCCCTGTAAACTCAATATTACTGCTGCCGCGGTAGGCCTGCAGCTTTGTTTCGCCGTAGTCGCACATTGGTTTGCATACCACTTTTATACGTGGCGTTCCTTCCAGCACTTCTACCCTTCTTATCAGCATCAGCGGGCGAAACGATCGCTCATATTGTGTGAAGCGCGGTGCCAAATCCATCACACGGTATTTGCCGTGCTCAGTAGTAACTACTGTGCACAGGACGTTTGTATTTTCAAGATAATATTGAATCGATGTGTAGTGATCGTTGTCGGGCAAAATAGTAAACTCACCGCCTTTATTCTGATCCAGTAATTTGCCAAATACAAATGTACTATCGAAGCGCGGCCAGCAAAGCCAGTCCACGTTTGTATTCTTGTTGATGTGCGCGATGTAAGCGCAGTTGCCAATAATGCCGGTTGAATATTTATGTGTTGCCAAAAGAATTGGTTTATCGTGTTATAAAATGGTGATGAAAGTGTTTTCAAATTGCTTGCCTAAATGAAGTTGGAAGAAATGAGAATTAACAAAGCAGTTGTTGAACTGTAATAATCTAAAGACTTAGAAACATCATGAAGAGAATACTGATAAAACGAAAAGCAATATTCTTCGTTGTGAGATAGTAAGCAGTGAGACGCCAATTCACTTATTGAATGCGAGCCGTTTTATTTAAAAGTAAAAGCCATAAAACAATCACATTTATGGCTTAGCAAAAAATGAAAAGATAACGTTTAGGGCAAGTTCCAGTCTATCGGGTCTTTGCCTTGTCTCGCCAATAAATCGTTGGCTTTGCTAAAGTGCTTACAGCCAAAAAAACCTTTGTCTGCACTGTATGGCGATGGATGCGCAGCTTTCAAAACAAAGTGTTTGGTTTCGTCTATCAGCACTTGTTTTTCGTGCGCAAACTTGCCCCATAGCATAAATACTACACCTTCTTTTTTATCTGAAATTAACTGGATCACTTTGTTGGTAAACTCCTGCCAGCCGGTCTTTTGGTGTGATGCGGGTTCTTTAGCTCTTACCGTTAAAATAGCGTTTAACAAAAACACGCCTTGTTGTGCCCATTTTATAAGGTTGCCGCTTTTCGGTATTGGCATGCCAATGTCGGTATGCAATTCTTTAAAGATATTTTCCAGCGATGGCGGCGGTTTTACACCGTCAGGAACCGAGAAACTCAAGCCCATTGCCTGACCTTTGCCATGATAAGGATCTTGCCCGAGAATGACCACTTTTACTTCATCAAAAGGTGTGGTGTTAAACGCATTGAAGATAAGCTGACCTGGCGGATAAATAGTTGCGCCAGTTGCGCGTTCCGTTTTTAGATGGGCGGTTATCTGCCCGAAGTAAGGCTTGTTCCATTCGTCTTTCAGCACTTCCTTCCAGCTTTCTTCTATCTGTACATCCATGGCAATTCCGTTTGGCTGCAAACTAATTAAAAATTAGCTTTGCCGCCACAATTTTGGCTTGGTAGCTCAGCTGGATAGAGCAACTGCCTTCTAAGCAGTAGGTCATTGGTTCGAATCCAATCCAGGTCACGAGAGTCCCGCTTTTTACCGGCGGGACTTTTCTTTTTATCAGCTAACATTGCTTATAAATAACCAGCTCATGTTTCAAACATACTCATTGCAAATTGCCATTGCGGTGTTCTTTATTACTGTTATTGCCTCGCGGTTTATGCTGATGAATGCACTTAAAAAACTGAGCGATGAAGATAAAGCCAAGCTTCTTTCATCTGGAATGATAAGTGGTTCGCAAACACGGCTGCTGGTGGTGTTCGGCGTTTTGGCGGTCTATTATTTTTCCATTGTCAAGTTTCCGCAATATGCAAAAGAGCTGTTGTTTGGGTTTGTTTTCGTAGTAGTAGCCAGCCGTATTTTTACCTTTATCAGCTCCAAACGAAAGCTGCAAAATCTGCAATTGCCCGACGATTACATCAGGGCTTTTATCAACAGCTCCATGCTGTATAACATTGGGCTTATCGTATTCTTCTTCCTGCTGATGAAGGATTATTTATAGATTCTTTATCCCTTTTTTATTATCGGTCATTGAACCTATCTGTTTCTTTTACGTCTCTACTATCAAAATAAATTTTTCATGAAAGCAATTATCAGATCTATTGTTGTCGTACTTATGCTCTGTATTGGCAGTGCTTCTTTTTCTCAAGCAGACCACCATGTAGTAGTGGTTCATAAGAAACATCACAGACATCATAAGCATCATAAAGCAGTTGTTCATCATGTGGTTCATCACGGAAAGAAAGAAACAGTAGTGGTTGCACATTAAAATAAAAGCGGGTTGACAGTTCTCAACCCGCTTTTATTTATGAGTCGCCGGATAATTTAAATCCCGGCGATACCTGTACCGATACCTGCGATACCTCTACCGTTACCGGCACCGCAAGCTGTTTGAGATGTTCTTTCGATTCTTTGTTGTCCGGGTTCAACTGCAACGCCTTTTTAAAATGAAAGACAGCATTCGCTGTCTGACCCAATTTTTCGTAAGCCATACCAGCATTGTTGTAAGCCATATCGTAGTCGGGATTCAATTCTAAAGATCGGTTACAGCTCGCAAGAGCTTCTTCGTATCTGCCAAGCCGGTTCTGCACTTCGGCAAGGTTTACATAAGCTATATAACGGTAAGGATTGTCAATATTCTCGTCTGCCGCTTTTCTAAAACTGAGTTCGGCTTTCTTCAACGGTTCCAGAAAAAAATAACAATGCCCTAAATTGTTGTAAGCAGAAGCGAAAGCCGGGTTGAAACTTACAGCCGTTTCATAATAGCCAACAGCTTCTTCGTAGTTAGCATTATCCAGCGCAATATTGCCAATCTCGTAATAAGCTTCATACGATTGCGGGTTGAGGTTGATTGCTTTCCGGTAATTGGCTAGCGCTGCTTCTTTATTTGTCAAACTAAATTCTGCCATTCCCAGCTTCAGGTAAGAAGCCTCTGCTTGCGGGTCGGCTTCTATAGCGGTGGTGTAATGTTGCTTTGCTTTTTCGTAATCTTTCTTATAGATAGCATATACATCGCCCAAAGCTATCCAGGCTTCCACTGAAGGTAAAAGCTGGGTCAATGCCGTTAAGCAGCCAATACTCTCGTCGTATCTTTCCAATGCATTCAGCACTACGCCAAGCTGCAGGTAGGCCTTAGGGTATTGCGGATTAATTTCGATAGTGCGCTTATAATATTCAACTGCTTTTTCTAAGTTGCCTACATTCTCTTCAGCCAATGCTAAATTGTAGAAAGAATAATAATAACCGTTATCGATAGATACCGCCGTTTCATAATTCTTCTTTGCATTTTCATAGTCTTTCAAATCGTAATAAACATTACCCAAATTAAAATAAGATTCTGCAATAGAGGCGTCTGTTTGTATGGCCGCTTTTGCATACTCTATTGCTGCCGGGTAATCTTTTTCGTCGGTTGCCATTTTCGCCATCTCGTTGTAGATGATGGCTGGTTTGGCAGCCAACCTTAGCAGTGTCTGATAGTACTGCAAACTATTCTTATAGTTACCCGCAAATTTTTCCACCAAAGCCAGGTATAATGAGGCATCATAATCATCCGGGTTCGATTCCAGTATCTTCAGTCCGTAAAATTTAGATTTTTCATCCTCCTGTTTAAAATAATAGGCTTGCTGCAGAAACCCGTAAGCGCCGGTCTGTTCAATGATAGAAGGGTTCATACTTTCAAACCCCGCAATCACATTGTCATATCTTTTCAACGTTAGCAGCAGGTTACCAAGCTGCACATAAGCCGTGGTATAAGCTGGGTCGAGTTCGATAGTCTTAATATAACTGGCTACCGCATCATCTGCCTTTTCCATACCTGCATAAGTAAGCCCGAGATAATAATAAGTATACGCAGTAGGTTGAATAGAAACAGCCAGCATCAGGTTTTTCAGGGCGTTCTCATGGTCTCCTTTATTAAGGTACACCAGCCCCAGTTGCGAGTAAGCCTCTTCTGATTTTGGATTGATCTCAATTGCGATGTTCAGACAATTGATACCTTCATCGTATTTCTCTTTAATGGTAAGCACTGCAGCTTTCTGCAAATAAGACTCTTCATAATTTTTGTTGCTGTCAATAGCTTTTTGAAAATATGCTAAAGCCTGATCGTAGTTTTTATTTTTTACTTCAATATTCCCCAGAATATATTGAGTGTAAAAATTATTAGGGTTAATGACAGCAGCTACATTATAATACTTTTTAGCATTTGCGTAGTCCTGCATTTTGTAATAGATATTACCCATTGCATTGTTAGCATCTTCCGAATCGGGCTTTAATGCCAGCGCAGTCGAAAACTCCTGCAATGCAGTCTCCGTCTCATTTCTATCGGTATAAATAAGACCTAAGTTGTAATGCGCATAAAAATAATTGGCATCTTTTTCTACCGCTTTTTCAAAATAAAGCTTTGCCCTGTCATACAGTTTGATATTATAATAAGTAACGCCGGCTTCGTTGTAGGTATTCGCGGCATAGTCTAAATTCAATTCAGCTGCTTTTACAAAATATTCATCTGCTTTATCATCATCGTTCAGCGAGAAAAAATTAAGCGCAATGCTATACAACGCAGAGATATCAGTCGGGTTGTTCTTTACAATTTTCTCATAGTCTTCATTCGATTTCTTATACTCTTTCAGTTTTACATAAGCATCACCGCGCAGCTTATATACTTCCATAATATCTGCCGGCGGCGCCTTTTTCGTTGCCTCTATGTATTGGCAAAATACATTGACGGCATCTTCATATTTTTCTTGTTTGTAAAAGACATCGCCCTGTTGTTTCAAGCGGGTAAACTCGTTCGTGCTTTCCTTCAATATCGGCTCTATCAGTGTATCGTGGCTTATCTCTACTGTATTGTTTTGCTCTGTACGAATGATGTGCGTGTTCACCAGTTCGTTCAGCAGTTCGGGCGTCATGCCTTCTATTTCTTTCATAATAAAAGGAATGGGCATAGACACACGCGTGCCGTCTATAATCAGTTTGTCTTCTATCAGGCGACGCGCAGGCGCCTGCTTCTCCGGCGGAAACTTACCGATGATGTCGCGGTAATGGTTTTCGAATATCGCTTTTACATCGCCGGCTTCTTCCTTCGTTATTTCCGTAAGCCCTTTTTCAATCACCACATTTTCTATGTATTTGCAAACGATCTGCAGTTGAAACGTTTCTATTCCCTGCTCGCTGATAGCTTTGCCGGAAGCTGCATTGGTATCGGGTAATAACGCGTTTAAGATTAGCTTCAGCGCTTCTTCCGTAAAGGTGAAGCGGTGAGAAGCATAGTCTTTATCGTCTAACAAAGCGGGTTTTATAATAGCATCTTTTGCACCCTGACTGTTCAGCGGTTTCAGCTCATAACACCATTTTAATATTGCCGGAAAGTAATCGGTCAGGTTGTTCATTAAACTCAGCTTATCCGAGCGGATGGCAAAGAGTATTTTTATTTTCAGGGGCGAATAAAGCAGCGTTATTTCTTCTTCTGTAAGAAGGCTCTTATCCAATGCCAGCTTATCTTTCAGCACATTCCGAAGCTGTTGTGGCATCTTTACAAAAAACAATTCAGAAAGCTCTTCTTTAAACCTGGCAATGTCTTTTTCGGGATAAGTAAACAGTTCTTCAAACTGATCGAAAATGAGGATAAAGGTATCCTTGCCGCCACTGCCCGCAATCTGCGCACTTTTAAAAAGATACCAGAGTTTATGCGCAGTAATTTGACCGGCAGGTATCAATTTCTGGTAAATAAAATTTCCCGAATCATTGCCATACTTCTTTGCAATGGCTTCATACAGTTTATCTATCGGCTTTTCTGGTTTATCAGTAAAGTAGTTGAAGAAACGGATGAACAACGAATCTACCGTTGCATCATCGGCAAAACGGTGTGTAAGACCTGCATTTAGAAGCGATGTTTTTCCTAACCCCGAGCGGCCATACAGCACCACCATATTTTCAAAGGTGATGAGCTCGTACAGGTTTTTGATGTCTTCGTCTCTGCCTTTAAAAAGGTTGGTCTCATTCCACTCGAACGGTTTGGTACCAGGGTAGCGATATAGCAAAAGGGGATTGTTGTCCATGAGATTTTTATTAAACGTCTTTCCGCATTTGTTTTTCCAAAGCCAGGGTTAGTTCAGAAAAATTACTGTCCTGGTGCATATCCGGTGTTAGTGTGTTCATGTTTCGCAGCATGTCGGTCATCTCATCTATAATGCGCCGAATATCATTGTACTGGTCTATCTTTTCACTCACCTGTTTAATACCGACCAGATTTTTTATCGTCCTGGCTTTCGTATTTAATTCTTCCACTTTATTATCCCAGTAATTAAGGTAATCTATACGGTCTATTTCGTCGTAGATCTTCGCGTCGCTCATCACCACGGGAAAGATGCGGTTGTAAATGTTGTCGTGCTTTTTTATCTCCATCATCTCATACATGCAGTTCTCCGATTTCAGGTATTTATCACTGATGATAACAACAATGTATTTACCCTTGCCAATGCTGTTCATAAACTCTTTAATATTGCCTTTATAGCCCAGTGCAATCTTATCTTTCTTTACCGAGAACCCTTTGTCAGCAAGCACTTCAGCTATACCGTCCACCATGTCTTCGCTGTCTTTTTCCCACCCGTAGCTTACAAATATTTCGGGCTTTCCGGCATTGTTGGCAGTGCTTTGGCTTCTTAGCATATTCTTGGTTTTGCATTCATTGTAGACATAGCCAATAATATCGGTTTCATCGCAGTTTAAGAACTTCACTTTAAACTCTTCGGCATAGAAGTTTTTAATGGCGCTCTGCAGGTTTCGTATCTTATCTGCCGCATGGTTGTAATTGCTTTTGTGCAAACGGAGAATGCGCAGCAGCAGCTTAAAATACCACTTATCGAAACGGATGCCCAGCAGCAGGATAAGGCGTGGCGCAGCAAGCTCGGTCTGGATTTCTTTCGGCAGTTCAAACTTGCCAAAAACTGCAGTAAAATATTCGAAGAGATCATCGTAGGTAAATACCAGCGATCCATCGCTGTCTATATCGCCAAAAAGGTTGTACACCAGCGGCTTCTGCCGGCTAAACTTTTTAATCTTCGGCAGGTTGTGTTCCTTGTTGTAAAAATCAAAACAATAGTCAGTGTTATAGCTTGCTTTGTTCTCATCGAATGCCTTCTTCAGCAGGTGATCAGGCGAAACAGAAAGGATGAGGTGAAACGGGATGTCGGCTATTTTTTTAAGTATCTCATTGGGCGTTAGTTCATCGTAAAAGCTTTTGATATCGCTAAGCGCAAAGTCTTTCTCGGCATCGCTGAGAAAAGAAAAGAACTCGTCATCAGAGTAATACTTCAGTGGGTTGTTGAAGTTTTTATCTAGATAACTCTTCAGCAGTTCGTTTACCGATTGATCATTTTCGCCCACAGAAATATCAGGACCAATAATGAGGATGCACTCGCCTTCTTCAATGCGTTTGGTGATGAACGAAAGCGCTTTGTTTTGTTCGGATAGCAACGCATTCTCTTGTTCTGCAGGCAATAGCATAATGAATTGTTTTGTGGGTAGTATGAGAAATAAAAGTAAGAGAAAGTTTTGAGAAAAGAGGAGAAGGTTAGAGGACTACAGAGCAGATAAAACAGGATGGATGTATTGAGTTGTGCATTCGGAAAATGTAACGGTGTAATGGGTTGGGTTGACGAGATAGCACCACTTGCCGAATGAGGTTCACAAAGCTTTAAAGAAGCTTCGCGTTTGTAGAAATGATCGAACGCCCGTTGGCTATCAGGTTCTGAGAAACCACTTGTTTTTTTCCCACAAACCGAAATGAATAAACAACAATCAATTTGGTGCGGACACGGAACTGCAGAATAAAAACCTTACTGCCATACCCTATTCAATTTTCTCTGGTTCTGCGTAAGCCTCTTGTATATTGGTTTTGTGAATCTCATTAATATACTGATCTTTCAGATGGTCGTAAAATGAATGCCGGCTTATCACTGTTGCAATCAGGTTAGAAAACAATGCGGTCAGCATAATGTAAAAGATCACGTTATGGCTGTTTGTCATTTCTAAAACGAGGATGGAAGAGGTAAAGGGACTTCTGGTAATGCTCGTCAAAAAACCCGTCATGCCGCACAGGATAACAAGATTAGTTTCCGGATTTGACAAATGAAACCAACCCGAAAAAACAGCGCCAATGCTGGCGCCAGCACTAAGCGACGGTGCAAAAATGCCACCTGCTGCACCTGTGGAAAAGGAAATGATTGAACCGAAGATTCTTAAAAAAGGCACATACCATTCCAAATGCTTTTGGCCGCTAAACAAGGTAGAAACCATTATTTCTTTTCCCGAGCCAAAGGTTCTGTTGTCAATTAAGACAGCAAGCGAAGCAATGACGAAGCCGCAAACAGCAACATAAATCGCCCGCTGATAATTCTTTTGTAAAACACTTTTTTTTTTAAAAAGGTATAAAATAATTTCGCCCATTCCACTGCCACCAACTCCCGTAATGATGGCTAAAGGAATAATAACAATGATGACCCACGGCGTAACACCATTCAATTGCGGATAACCCAAATACAAATAAGGTCCTAAAAAGTTTAATGCGGTTAGTCCTGCTATTATTACGCCTGTCAGCAGTGCCGATTTGAAAAAACTAAAGTGAGTTTTTGTGAGTTCTTCAATAGCAAAAACAATTCCTCCCAATGGTGTGTTGAAGGCAGCCGCAAGTCCTGCTGCTGCACCGGTAACAATCATATTGCGTTTCGATATTTTTGGATACCAGGCAGGCAATAGGTCGTTTATTTTTTTAAAAATGGAAGCCGAAATTTGAATGGTTGGTCCCTCTCTTCCAATGACGCCGCCACCAAAAACCATAACTAAACTTGACAGTATTTTTATAAAAATAATCCTCAGGCTAAGCAGTGAATTTACTTTGTAATGATGCCGGGGGTTGGATAATTCAATGGCTGCACTTACTTGTGGGATACCACTGCCTCTTGCAAAAGGTGAATATTTTGAAACCATCCACCACGCTAACACAAAGCAGGCTGGCGTGATGATGAAGAATGCCCAATTTGCTTTTTCATAAATAAGATGCGTACCCAATTCTGCTAAAGAAAATAATTTAGCATACAACACCGCACCGGCTCCTGAAATAAAGGCAGCCACCCAAAACGGCAACGCATTTAGGAAATTCTTTTTTAGTTTTTCGTTGTTAAGTAAATCAAACTTCGCTTTAAGTGCTTTTCTGATTTTGTCTGCTAGAATCATTGTAAAATTTGAAGAATGTCTGCACAGGTTGTCGCCAACAAATATATCAAACGCACGCGGCAAGCCAACTGCCTGATTCAATAATCCTTTTTTCTACCGGTCGGTATTCCTACAAATCGAAATCAGCAAACAAACAATTAGTTTGGTGCTGATATCAACTGTAGTTTAGAATATTTTAAATTAATCAACGTATGCTGTCAACTGTTTTTGTATAAAGCTTATCATATCAAATGGAATGTTGATTGATTGATATCTTACTAATTTACTGTTGTCTTTTAAGTGCATAAGGCGTAGGCATTGCGTTTATAAAAGAAGCCATCCCCAAAGGGATGGCTTCTTTTATTTCGGCATTATCATAAAGCCGTTTTTTATAACTATCCGGCTTCTTATTCTTCCTTTAAACTCTCTTCATATTCGGCTTTCTTTTTATCAGACATCGTGATGAGAACCTTATCAATGCGCTGCCCGTCCATATCCATTATTTCAAACGAAAAGCCGCGGTGCTGCATTACATCGCCCGTTACCGGAATGCGCTCTAAATGATAGAGGATAAAGCCTGCCAGCGTATTAAAGGTTTCGGTATCTTCTTCTTCAAGCCAGTAAGTGATGTGAAAGTGAGACAGGAAATCGAAGTAAGGGATTTGCGCATCCACAAGGAAGCTATCATCTTCCCGCCGCACTATTTCATAGTCTTCCTCATGCGGTTGAGCTATATCGCCTACAATAGCTTCCAGTATATCGTTCAGCGTTATCATGCCTTGCAGCGTACCATACTCATCTACGATAAAGGCGTAGTGAATTTTAGAGCTTTGAAACTTTTCCAGTACCTGATAGGCAGAGTTGTTTTCGGGTACAAACACCGCCGGTTGCATAATGCTTTCCAGCCGGTCGCCGGGCGAAGCCACGAATAAATCTTTTAGAAAAATAACGCCTTTTATTTCATCAATGGCACCATCACAAAGCGGGTACACAGAATGAATATCGTGGTTGCTGCGTACCTGGTCTACCGTTGCATTTATATCCAGCCATGTCATATCGCTGCGGTGCGTCATCAGAGAGGTTATGTTGCGGTCGCCTAAGTGAAATACGCGCTCGATAATCAGTTGTTCTGCCTCTTCTATCGTACCATGTTCGGTGCCTTCGTTAATGATGGCTTTAATCTCATCTTCCGTAACCTGCGAGTCTTTGGGCTTGATGCGCAACAGCCTTATCAGCACATTGCTGCTTTGCGAAAGCAGCCAGATGAACGGGTAAGTAATCACAGTAACCACACGCATGGGCCGCGCCATTACTTTGGCAATACCTTCCGGGTTGCTTAGCCCAATGCGCTTGGGCACCAGCTCGCCAAATACCAGTGAAAAATAAGTGATGATGATGATAACCAGCACTGTAGAAAGATTCTGGCTGTAAGGCTGCAGAAAAGCAAAGCGCTGAAAGAACGGAACAAAAGTGGCTTCAATATTTTTTCCTGAATAAATACCCGTGATAAATGTGATGAGCGTGATGGCAAGCTGCACGGTAGAAATAAATGATTCGGGATGGTTGGATAGTTCTAAGGCTTCTCTGGCTTTCTTGTCTCCCTTGATGGCCTGGCTTTCCAATCGCGTTTTGCGCGACGATACCAGCGCAATCTCGCTCATTGCGAATACGCCATTCAGAAGGATTAGAGAAAACAGGATGATAATGATTGCTAACATAAATGTAAAGCCACGAAATTAGGCATTGTCAGGTAAATGAGTTGCGAGGTTTGAGTAATGGCTCTTATCAAGGCGATAAGAAGCGAAAATGCCTTTCGATAAGAGACGTTATTCATCATTTTTTGCCTTTTTGGCAGCCGTTTTTTCTTCTTTATCCTATACTCATCTTATACTGATGGTATACTCAGCATGTACTGAACAGTATTTTGCAAAACAACAGTTTGACGGGCCGATAAATTGCTTACCACTGTTCACGGAAAGCGCGCGACGGCTACTAGTGGAATTTATCCTAAATAGTCCATATCCTGTTCCGTCAGCTCTATATCGGCAGCTTCTATATTTTCTTTAAAATGTTCGAGCGAAGAAGTACCTGGTATTGGCAACATCCACGGCGAGTGATGCAGCAACCAGGCAATATTAATCTGCGCTTCTGTAGCACCGTATTTTTTTGCAATGTCAGCTATCCGTTCATCTTTCTTTTGATTGGCGGTTTGCAGGGAAAAGAACGGGATCAGCGGTATTTCATTTTCTTCGCAGAGTTGCAGCACATCCTCGCCGCCACGGGTTTCTCCATGCGCTTCTTTCACACTGCCGCGTTGTGCATGTCCATACATATTTTCTACGGTAGCTATCTCGCCCATGCTCATGGCTTTTTGTAGCTCTTCGCGGTTTACATTGCTTACGCCCACATGCAGTATCTTACCTTCCTGCTGCATTTGAAACATAGCTTCCATCGAAGCTTCAAAGTTGCCCACGCCGGGCAATACTCTGAAGTGTACCAGCGTTACCTGTTCCAGCTTCATCACGCGCAGGTTGTTTTCAATACTCGTGCGCAGGTTCTCTGGTTTACTAAACGGTACCCAGCTTTTATCGGGTTTGCGGGTAGCCCCCACTTTAGTGCAGATTACTAAGTCATCGGCGTAAGGGTACAGCGCTTCATAAATCAAACGGTTGGTTACACTTTCGCCATAGTAGTCTGCCGTATCTATAAACTGAATGCCTTCCTGCACGCATTGCCGCAATATCTCCAAAGCTTCGTCTCTGCGCGGCGGCTCTCCATAGATGCCTTCACCAGTAAGGCGCATGGTGCCATAGCCAAGCCGGTTCACAGTTAAAGGTTGCTTGCTTTTACCTGCAATGGTAATCGTCTGTGTTGTGTTCATGTTTTTAATTTGTTGTTCTATTCTATTTTGTGAAACTCAATCAACAAATGAAAGTCCAGTCTTTTCGCAGCGCACAACATCTTACAAAGCCTGCCCGCAAGATCATCCCCTTGCCTCTTTTATAACAATATGTTTATAATTATCCTTTCCTATTTTTGCGCCATGCCCGATCTGAAAGACTTTTTTGTTGATTTACAAGACGAGCTGTACGAAAGGCAAACCTATACTGTTGACAAAGGACAAGAGCCAATACGTATTGATAAGTGGCTGCACGCACGCCTATTCCAGATGGCGCGAAACAAGATTCAGAAAGGCATTGAAGGCGGTTTTGTAACCGTGAACGACAAAGAAATCAAAAGCAATTACCGCATCAAACCCGGCGATGAAATTACGGTTCTTATCGAGCGCGCACCCGACCACGGCGAAGTGATTCCCGAGCCTATTCCGCTGAATATTGTGTATGAAGATGAAACTGTTATGGTCATCAACAAACCAGCAAACATTGTGGTTCATCCCGGCGTTGGCAACTACACGGGAACGCTGCTGAACGGCATTGCCTATCATTTCCAGGAGCAAAATCCAACGCTTTCCGAAGACGAACTGCCGCGC
>CAZZZH010000007.1:11474-41761 GCA_964658445.1 Ilyomonas sp. | reverse complement strand
CATCACTTAGCAGGGACACTTTAAAGATGTTGTAAGTTCCATACGTTTTGGTGTCATTTACTGAATAATAAATTACATTTTTCGGAAGGAAAAGATTGATAAGACGGTTGCTGGTGCCACCATGCCATATCTCGTTCAGGCTTGACGGAAGTGAGGCAGGCGTTTCTGCAGGCACGATAGCGGTGGACTGTTTGTGCATGCGTTGAAAAGTGCCCATGTTGGCAATGCTGTAATGAACCGCACCCGTGTCCTGCTCTTCGCTGCTGATGAGTGCTGTGGCGCTATCGAGCAGTAGCAAATACAGGAATGGCTTTTGGCTTGGTGCTTTGCCATTTTGCAGGATCGATAACTTGTACAAAGGCTTACCCCAGGTGGTTTGGGCCTGCTGTTCAGACGACACAGTGAAAGGATATTTATTATCTAACAAGATGGTGTTTTGAGAAGCTGATATATCCATGATATCAGCACTGTCGTCGGTTCGCCATTTGCCGTTAAAAGTTGCAAAGAAGTTTTTATTACTGGTAAAGGAAGCCGAATTGGAAACCAGCGGAATACGGACCGATAGATTGAGAGTTGAAGTGTCTTTTCCGGCGGCAGCGAGTGAATGATAAGTATTACTATGCTGATCAAAATTAATAGAGCCGGCTTGTGTTTGCGAAAGATAATACAAGCTAACATCGCCAAAATCAGTAAGTGTAATAACACGCAGCAGCTGGCTATCGTTCATACAGTTGCTGATCTCTGCAATCGGCTCACCATTGATCGCATTCGGTTCAATATGAACAGGGCTGTAGGCAGTATTGATACCGCTGACAATGCTGTTATCATACCAGTCGCCGTTATATTTCGGTTCGAGCCGGATTGATTTACCTGTTATCCATTGATTGCAATACACTGCGCAACCATTGATACTAAGCGACAAACGGGCAGAGGATAAAACAAAACTGCTATCGAAATTGTAAGCCATGTTGTGACTGCTGATGTGAAGCGCAACCTGACGATTGTTGAGCCAAGAGTAAGGGATCTGCTTCTGCTTTATTGTATCGCTGGCGGCTAAGGAAAGCAAGTTATTATTTCCAAAGTCAAGGGTAAGGATGGTAGCATCGCTTTGCCGCTGTACCGAATTGAAACAAGAGTTGTAGACAACGCCAAATGTGAACGGAACCATTGCACCGGTATCAGCTGAAACCAGTTTCAGCTTATCGTTTATCAGCGTATGGCTCCAATTATTTTTAAACAAAAAAATACTTGCGGCAAATAACGCAACTACACTTATCAGCAAGAGAATAGTGGCGTTCGCTATCTTAAGCCACTTTGCCCTGGCTGCCAGAGTGCTATCATCAAACAAGCTGTTGATGCTTACGCTCGATTGGGGATTGTTAGATAAACCTGAGTTCCCAATGAGGGTACTCCACTCACCACCCTCTTCTTTTTTCAAGTATTCTTTGAGTACGGTATCGGTTATCTTTCCATCTTTCCACAAGGCTTTAAACTCGTCGTGCGCTGTTTTGTAATTTTTAAATTCCCCGTTGTCTGGATTGCTTGTATAGAGCAGGAATTTATCGGTCAGTTGCTGCAGGTGAAGCTCCTCGAAAGCAAAGCTGTTTTCGTTCATTCGTAAGGCAGCTTCGTCCATCATGCGGATCATTGCCTGGCGGGCAATCTGCTCGTTCTGCGGCTCCAGGTGCTTTAGTAAATCTAACCGTACTTCTTCAGGAAAAGCTGCATCGCGCATCCAAGAAATGCGCACTAATTTGAGTATGGAACTATAATGGATTACTTCGTTATAATATCTTTCTTTCTGCAGCGCATCGCCAATGCCCAGCATCGTTTGCCAGTAGATAGAAGGGCTTATTGCCAGCGCACAAAGCCATTGAAACAAAAACTCATCGTTTAGGTATTGCTTCAGCTTTTCAGCTTTGTTTGCATTGAAGCCTTTGGTTTTGTACAACGGTTGAAGCGACTGCAAACCCTCGCCCGTAAAGGATTCCGGCTTATCTATAAAGTTGAACAAAAGCAATTGACCTTCCATATCGGCAGGCAACAAGAGGAAGCTTTTTTGCAGCAACGCTTCTTTGCCACCCCAATCGTTGTAGGGCACCGGTGTGAAGATGACATGGTTGGTCCACTTCGTGTATGGCAGCGTTGTGGCTTCTGATAATGCAGGGTAATATTTTTCTAGAAAAGAGTAGCCATTGCCGAAGATGATAACCGTATGATCGGGGTACTAATCGTACAGCCTGGAGATATAAATGCCTCTTGGATAATAAGCGTTGAAACCATAATCCGGCTTGTCGTAAAAATAGAAAACATCAGTATAAATATCACTCTTTGCAAAGCGTTTAATGAGGTACTCGAACAGCTTTACCTGCGCGCTTTTTACATTGTTTTTATCTATCAGTATCAGGTACTCAGAGGGTTTTGTTTTCTGAGAAAAAACGGGCAGCAAGAAGCCTTCCGATTGGACGGTTGATGATATGGTAAGCGGTATATTCAGGTATAAATTCTCATCGGCTATCCGGCGCTTGAAGTTCTTTGCCAGCGCGGGCAGCAGCGGTTCATCGTTAATGATGTCATCTTTGTTTTTAAAAGGAATTTCGTAAGGCGGGCGAGTGCCTGTAAGCTTTGCTACTACATCACTAGAACGGCTTGTTGCTTCTCTATCTTTTCCCGCTAACTTTTTCCGGTTGGAAGTGTATTGAGCTGTCAAATAAAGAATCACAATTGCCAGTGCAATGATATTGTGCCAGTTTACCACTACAGGTGGGGTAATGGCCGAAGCCGTTTGATTTACCGTAAAGCCTAACGCCGACAAGAGTTTTACAGTGAGAGATAAGGTAGCGACGCTGTCGCAGGACGTTCCTGCCACATATGCCGCATCGGTATAAGTGATGGCATAAGTAGCTGCCGAGTCAAAGCGAGTTGTAAACGAAGGCGTACCGGCGGCAACTGTTTCGCCATTGATCTGCCATTGAGTTTTGTTTGAAGTTGGGTAGAGGGAATTATAATTTACAGAGAATGTAACTTCCTGACCGGTGGTTATGTTTTCGTCCGGCTGCTGGCTGATGTAGAGCGCAGGTTTGCATAAAGTAAAAGGCGTTTTTAGCTGACCGTGAACTATGGAAATATGAGAGTCAAGCGGCAACAATGTGAGCGAAGTTGAGTAAAGCTGAGCCTTGCGATAGCTGTGCAAAACCACGGCTTTCCCTGACGTATCGGTGCCGCCATCGCCAAAGTTCCAGACAAACTTTATGCGGGCTGTATCGGCACTGTCGCTCACGCTTTTCATGGCATCGAACTGAACGGGATGTGTAACATCGGTATAGGAAATCTTATAATCAACTGTTGCCGTATGCACAGAAAAAAAGAGGTAGAAAAACCACGCAGCCAACAGAAGTGCCGTAATTGTAACAGCAACCATCAACCATCGATAGCGCCACTTAGGTTTTACGGGCGGCGGCTTCTGATTAACGAGTAGCTTCTCTCTGCCGCACCACTTTTCCCACTCGTTTTTCAGCAGTTGATGGTCTTCTTTATTCTTAGCTATTAGTGGTGAAAAATAATCGTAGAATATGCTTTCATTTTCTATTTTATCAGCACACTGGCTTAGCACCGCAAGAATCTGTATATGCGTATCGGGCGATACGGCAAAGCCTTTGCTTTTAGCCAATTCAAGAAACGGCTTTAACCAATTGTACAGCGTGATATGAAGAGAAGATGAAGGCAATACAGTTGTTTTTTATAATCTCTGAAACTCTTCCCTGGCAAGGCTTACATCATTATTGTTCTTAAACAAAATACTAAGGCTCGATAGTAATTTATCTGCTGTTTCTTTATCGGCTTTTGTATAAGAACTGCTTGCTTCTTTTAATAAATTCTCACGATTCAGATATTGTACCCAACTGATAAATTCTGCTGTGGCGGGCTTCTTGTTCAACGGCAGCAACCGCAGCTTGTTGAACTTATCGGTGAGTGGTGTGGTATCTATCTTATCAGCCCAATCGGGGAAGTGTGCTGCCAGTATTTCGCCTAACGAATCGGTTGGAAAATCTATGTAATGAAATACACACCTTCTTAGAAACGCATCCGGTAAATTCTTCTCATTATTACTTGTCATGATCACCAGGATGCGGGCGTTGTTATCGGCGCTCGGTACAAACGCATTCATCTCCCGAATGCTGAACTGGTAGTTTTCTATCTCGTTCAGAATATCGTTCGGAAAATCTCTTGGCGCCTTGTCTATTTCATCAATCAAAACAATACTACTGGTTGGCGTTGGTGGCAATTCTCTTTCTTTCCTTTTGTCGAGCTGCGTAAAGCTTTTTAGCATTTTAATGTCGTCCAGTTCTTCCGATGCTGCGCCGTGTTTCAGCACAATTGCTTTGCCCAAAGCTTTCAGCTCTATGTAATCGGCCACGCCCGTTTTGGTTTGCGAATAGGCATCGCGCAGGCGCGCTAGTCCGTCGTAGGTATAGAATAGATCGGTTGCAGAAGATGTCGTTTTTGTGTTGAACACAAGGGGCTCAAAATAGAACGGAGCTGTGCCATCAGGCGGTGCGGCAGCAAATTTTTCTGACAAGGCTTTTGCCAGCGATGTTTTACCAGTGCCCGGCTCGCCGCAAAGCAACAACGGCCGATCAAGATACAACGCAATGTCAACGGCTCTGGCAAGGGCAGGCGATAAAATGTAGGTACCCATGGCTATGTGTAAAGTTTTGTATAGTTGGCAAATAAATTTTTGTTTCCATTGAAGTCATCCACCACTTGCTGTAGTATATCAATGGCATCTTCCATGCAGAATGGTTCGTCAGTGTTGAAGTAATCGGGGAAATAGTTCTTGCAAATTTTCCTTGCTAATAAGTCGGCTTTATTTTTATTCGCGTTATCGGTATTCAGGAAAAAATATGTCTTTACCCAGCTTTCAATATCCGTGATGTCTATTTTTTGAAGCTTATCTAAAAGCATGATGGTAGGCTGCGCTTCCGAGCAGCTTTCTGCTTCAGATTGGTAAATGATGTTGACCAGCAAATACAGGCTGCGCCCGCTTTTGATGGTGTTGATGCGGTTCAATTCGTCAAATAGTTGCCCGATAATAGTATTGTTTTCCTGCCAGGCTTTGTAGCTGATCTGCAGGCGTATTGCAATGTTATCAATGTCTTCAGAAGAGAGCAGTTTATCTACTAAGTTTTCCAGGGTAAAGCTTTCTGTTTCGGGTACGTCGTCCCATATCTTTACATGAAGGTCGAGGGCAAGCGCAGAGAAGAATTTTTGAGGAATGGGAGATATAAATTTTGCCAGGCTATTCACTTCAAAATAGCGGCTCATCTTCAGTTCGTACTGCGAAATATTGTTTGAAAAAATATCGGGAAGCTCAGCCGATTCGCCATGGATGATAAAGACACGAATGAAATGCGTTTTGCCTAAATTCTTAATCAAAAACTGCTTGCGCGGCTCTTCGCGGTTGCAGCGATAAACGATATCATCTTTCAACAAAAGCGTATTGATAAGGGATGCATAGTTTCGTCTCACCAGTTCCGGTATCATGGCGCCGAATACTTTTGCTACTAAGTCTTGCGGCGAGGTAAACCCTTTGTCCAGCGTGAAATCTGCACCTATCCTGGCTTTCAGCTTATCGAGTTTTTCTTTCTTGTCTTGTGTTACGGCATCGCCTTCGCGGCTGGCTTCATCCTGTATGGCTTTTACGACGGCATCGCTCAGCGCAAAATCAGGATTCAGCAAGAACGGCAGTACGCATTTATCCGTATGCGGAACGGATGCCACGATGCTCATGTCGTTATCACCAATGGCTGCCTTGTATTCTAGGTTGGTGATAGAGAATGGACAGCCTTCCGGAATATAGCCATAGCGGTTGCCAAGTAATAAGATATAGAATTCCGAAGCCTTTACATCATCCAGGCATTGCTGTAGCGGGGGCTTGCTGATGGTGCCATAGTTCTCCATGCAGCGCACCTCAAACGACTTCGTTTTTTGCAGCGCATCAATCAATATGTTCCGGTGTTCTTCCAGATCAAAAAAAGTAGAGGAGATGTATATGACCGGTCGTGTTTCCAATACAGCAATAAGTTTTTATAAAAGTATAGTTTTTTAAAGAACCCGATTTTACTTAGCAAACATCTGTAACAATCAGCGGGTATTAGACGATAAAAACGGAGTTCGAGTATTAGTTGCTGTACGAGTAAAAGAAATAATAAGATGAATGATACTTGTTAGATGAGGCGGTTTGGTTCGTTTTCTTTCCGTCCAAACTGATCTCTATTTATACAGTGATAAAAAGATACTCGCAAATGTGTTAGCTGCCTTGCCAAGCAATAAATATTCGGCCGGCCAGGGTGGTTAAGAAAAGATAGTAATCTATTGTTTAATGTAATTAATTTTTCATTGCATCTTTTTTAAAAGAAGATGAAAAAGGCAATCCTTACAAAATCCCGGCATCAATTTTATCTCTCTTTCTAAAACACATTCCTATGAATATAAACACACGCAACAATCTACAGGCTGTTGGCGGCTTACTCCTTACGGGCGCCGGTTTGTCTATGGCAATCGATGCCGGCACGGCGCGCGCGAAGGGTCACAAATGGTTTACGTATGGCGCTCTTGCTTTGATTGTTTTTCAAACAGGTTTATGTCTTGTTGTTGGTGTGGGTAGCCATTCAGAATAATCATTTAAACAGTAGGTGCATTTCATATTTTTCTGTGTTTGGAAGCATCAAGCTAGTGTAAGAAGAAGGCGAAGCCGCCTGTGCATGCCGCACTATCTTTGCAGTTATACATCTATATGCATTCAGCCATTACACAAAGCAGCATTGTAAAAGTCAAAGCCGGTCAGCAAAAGGACGAAACCGACCTTCTCGCCGTAGAAGAGCCGCTAGAAATACGCCTGCTTTTCGGTCCCGCCGAAGACCGCAAACAACAAAGTGTATCGGTCACCATGCGCACACCGGGGAAGGACTTCGATCTTGCCATTGGCTTCTTGTTTACCGAAGGCATTATTCAGAAGTGGGAGGACATTACAAGTATCAAACACTGTGGTGGCTTCGACCAAAACGTAGTGCGCGTCGAACTGAAAGAAGATGTATCAATCAACATATCAAAGCTCGAGCGCAACTTTTATACAACGTCTAGCTGCGGTGTTTGCGGCAAAGCCTCCATCAATGCCGTTCGCACCACCTGCCAGATAGAACGTTCTTTAAACAACGCGCTGTGTTTTCCCGCAGAATTATTGTACACCTTGCCCGAACGACTGCGCAGCGAACAAGCCATTTTCCAAAACACCGGCGGTTTGCACGGTTGCGCGCTGTTCGATGTTTCGGGGAAACTGATTCTCTCACGGGAAGATGTAGGGCGGCACAACGCGCTTGATAAACTCATCGGCGCAGCTTTGCAGGAAAACTTAATTCCTTTAGATAATTATATTTTGCTTCTTAGTGGAAGAGGTAGTTTTGAACTGGTGCAAAAAGCGTGGATGGCGGGAGTACAGGTGATAGCTGCGGTTGGCGCTCCATCTAGTCTCGCCGTTGAGATGGCAAAAGAAGCAGGCATCACATTGGTGGGTTTTTTAAGAAACAATGGGTTCAACATATATTCCGGTGAACAGAGAATTGTAATTTCGGTGTATGAAGATTCGCATTAGAGGAAATTCGGTTCGCTATCGATTATCCAAGTCTGAAGTGACAAAGCTGGCAATGGAAGGATGGCTCGAGGAAAAGACGGAGTTCGGAAACAACACGTTGTCCTACTCCATTACCCCAACCGACAAGGAAACGATGTCGGCAGACTTTGATCACAACAACATTACACTGTATATACCGCAGGCTGCGCTTCAGCAATGGGCAGACACAAACCAAATAGGTATCGATTATAATATGCCGTTGCCCAACGGCGGCTCGCTTTACCTTTTATTGGAAAAAGATTTTAAATGCAATGATGCGGCTATCACCGAAGACCAGGGCGATTATTTTGAAAATCCGCAGTTAACTTGTTGATATGGAGAATACCGAAGAGAAGAATTTGCCACGAGCTGAGAACCCGGTGACCTTTACCGGTTTACGATTATCGAAACCGGAAACAGTTGCCGCTGGTATGGAAGCCGTATACCAGGCAGGAAAGGATGTGTTTATAGAAGCGAAGTTTATTCGTGGCATGAAAGCCTTGCTAGCATTGAACCAGAAGGGCGGGTTCGATTGTCCGTCTTGCGCGTGGCCCGACCCGGATGACGATCGTTCATCCGTTGCAGAATACTGCGAGAGCGGTGCCAAAGCCGTGGCAGAAGAAGCCACTACCAAAAGCCTTCGTGCCGATTTCTTTGCGCAGAATTCGGTGATAGATCTATCGCTGCTGGGCGATTATCACATCGGCAAGAAAGGTCGCATCGCGCAGCCTATGTACTTGCCGGAAGGCAAAGATTACTATGAACCCATTACCTGGGATGATGCGTTTAAAAAAATTGCAGAGCATCTTAATAAATTGAACAGCCCGGATGAGGCTGTCTTCTATACGTCTGGCCGCACCAGCAATGAGGCTGCCTTTGTTTACCAATTGTTCGCCCGCGAATACGGAACGAACAACTTGCCTGATTGCTCGAACATGTGCCACGAATCCACGAGCGTAGCATTGGCAAAACAGTTGGGTTTAGGCAAAGCTTCTATCACGCTTGATGATCTTCACCATGCGGAAGTGATTATTATTATCGGTCAAAACCCCGGCACGAATGCGCCACGTATGTTGACAGCGCTGCGCAAAGGCAAAGGAAATGGGGCGAAGATCGTCGCTATCAATCCCATGCGCGAAACGGGCCTCATCGGCTTTAGCGATCCGCAGAATTTGAAAAGCGCTTTGCACATCAACACGAAAATCTCGGACGTCTACTTACAACCAAAAACCAACACCGATCATGCACTGCTGAAAGCCATGGCTTACCTGCTATGGCAAGAGGAAGGAATGGTGCCCGGAACTGTGTTCGACCAGGAGTTTATAAAAGAACATACATCTGGCTACGAAGAACTGATAGCAGACATCGCTACTTACGATGTAGACGACTTGCTCTCTTATTGCGGCATCACACATGAGGAACTACAGGAAGTGGTAGACCTGATAAAGAACAAAACGAAGATTATCATTTGCTGGGCGATGGGCATTACGCAGCACAAGACGGCGGTAAACACCATTTATGATATCGTCAATATTCTCTTGCTAAAGGGAAGCATCGGCAAGCCAGGTGCAGGCACGTGTCCTGTGCGCGGGCATAGCAATGTGCAGGGCGACCGCACCGTAGGTATCTGGGACAAGCCAAAGAAGGAAATGCTCGATAAGCTGAAGGAAGTATATGGCTTCAATCCTCCGCGCGAAGAAGGATTAGATGTCGTAAAAGCGCAAAAAGCGATGCATGATGGCAAAGCCAAAGTGTTCTTCGCCATGGGTGGTAACTTTCTTTCTGCTACGCCGGACACGAACTATACGGCAGACGCTTTGCGCCAATGCAACCTCACCGTGCATGTAAGCACCAAGCTGAACCGCAGTCATTTTGTGCATGGAAAAGAAGCGATCGTCTTACCGTGCCTAAGTCGCTCTGACAAAGACATTCACGATGGGCAAGAACACTTTGTGACTACGGAAGGCACAACAGGCGTCGTCCAATCGTCTAAAGGTGTGCTAACGCCAGTTTCTAATGATCTGCTCAGCGAAACGGTGATTTTATGCCGGCTTGCGAAAGCGACGCTGGGAGAGAAGAGCAAGGTAAACTGGGACAAGTTTGAAAAAGATTACGATACGATTCGCGATGACATTGAGAAAGTGGTGAAAGGCTTTGATAATTATAATGATCGCGTGCGTGTGAAAGGTGGCTTCTATTTACCAAACGGTCCGCGCAAGCAAACTTTTGAAACGGAAACCGGCAAGGCAATGTTTACCGTAACACCGCTGGAGAAGTATAAGCTGCAGGACGGCGAGATGATTATGATGACCATTCGCAGCCATGACCAGTTTAATACCACTATCTATGGTTTGCAAGACCGGTACCGTGGTGTGCATAACGAGCGCCGCGTAATATTTATGAATGCAAAGGATATTGAGAAAAGAGGCTTGCAGAAAAATGATATTGTTGACATCTACAGCACCTATGATGGCGTGGAGCGCGTGGCGCACAAGTTCATCATTGTAGAGTATAATATACCGCAGGATTGCGTAGCTACCTATTACCCGGAAACTAACGTGTTGGTGCCAGTGCAGAGTGTAGCTGATGGCAGTAATCAACCTGCATCAAAGTCGGTGGTCGTGAAGGTGAGGAAGTAGCGTCAATTAAAAATTGAAATCTCAGATTCCGGCGCAAGCGAAAGTTTGCGCCGGAATTATTAAGCAGCGCAGTTGTAGGAAAACCAACACCGTCATTGCGAGGTACGAAGCAATTTATGGTTTGCTTTGTACTCCTCTTAGCAGTTGTAAACTAGGCACCAAAAAATCCTTACTTCCATCCTTGGCTCTTCAGAAAGGCGGTTAGCCTCGGGTCATTCGCCGATAAAGGCAGCAGCCACAATCCAACCCGGTCCCTGTTCCACCAAAGTCCTTGCGGGTTGCCTGGTTGTGCGAAACGATACCGGTATAGTACTGCCCTTACATAGCGCGGTGGTTGATTGGGGAAAGGGTTGCTCGCAAACAAACTCAATGTGCTTTCGTCGTTGTGCAACAGTTTCGATACCAAATGCACCGTCCATGGGTAGTCGTCCGGCGTAGCCATGGAGGCAAACCACATCTGCCAGTCAAGCCGTAATTGATAGGGCGCTATCTGTGGCGGTTGTTTGTCCAACAGCACTGGCAGGCCTTTATACAAGTAAGGTTTCCAGTGTGCCGCATCGCTTGTGTCATTGTCACGGGTACCTTCAAACACCACGTTCAGTCGTTCCTGCCCGACGGTTCCAAAAGCGCCATAGGTATTCACTAAATCAAGTGGACCGAACGAAGTGTTCATCACCTGCTGAGAAGAAAAAAGGTTGACAACAGGTTGAATACTTAATATAGCAATTACGATAGCGAGGCCGCGGGTAATTATCAGCATCGGTCTCGCTACTTCGGCCTGCTCAGCCGCTGCTTTAGCTTTTCGTACCAAAGCACCGGGCAGTACCTTTGCTAAGAATTCATCATCAAAGCAAGCCAGTGCCGGAACGATGGTAAGCCAGTTTAAAAAAGAAAGATTGCCACTCAGGATAATATTTACCTGAAACAAAATGATGACTACACCTGCAATATGCCTTGCAATGCGTGGCCAAAACACAAACAACGGCGCTGCCAATTCTGCCAGCCAATTCAACCAAACACCGGCTTTCAACACAGGGCGCGGCAGAAAATGAAACCACCGGCTTAGCGGGCCGGGTATAGGCTGCGATTCAAAATGGTAATACAATGCAGTAGCATTGCGCCAGCTTTCATCTCCACGAAGTTTAATCAATCCAGCACCCAGCATAATGCGGCAGATAAGCCAGCGAAACAATATAATTACCAGCATTGGCGGGGCATATTTTGGAAAGGGTCGCATGTCTAAAAGCGGACAGAGAAAAATTGCCAGGAAACCCGTTTCGGTAAGTTGTATTTCCCAGCCATAGCCATACCACTCGCCGCCAGTGTGAACAAATGATAGATAGGTAAACCAAAGCAAAGTCATCATCAGCGCATTAGCATAACCTGCCGCCACCACTACAGAAACAATAAACCCTATCCACGCAAACACAAGTAAGGTAGTGTCTGAATGCCCAAACCAAAAGACGGATGGAAGCCGCATAAACCCAGACGCATCAGACCCAAATGAGTTGCGGATAAGTTGCAGATAATCACCCATGGGTGTCAACCCTTTGGCACCCATCAGTGGGATGATTTGATTGATGGCAACCAGAAAAGCAATGGCATATATAGCGCCCAGTAACCGTAGAATCACAAAGCGCGTCAGCCAGTAAGCAGGCTGCGTTTGGGGTGCAGGTTCCGTTTCGTATTGTGCTTCAGTCATTGGCTTATGTTGTTCTGTTACTTTTAGCTACGCCAAAAAGGGCGCATCAAAACGCATTCCTTCTTCTGCTCTTTATTATTCAAAAAGAGAAAGACCGCTTTAATACCAGCCAATATATTTTGGAATCCTTTACCTAAGAAGCTATTGCAAAAACAGAATACTGACGCAATCAACCAAGAAAAGGGAAAACATTTATGTGCTAGGGGAAAGAAAACAACCAATGGAAAGGATAGTATTATTTCTGTTCTGCTTTATCATCGGTTAACGAAGCAAGTGATCGATGTTGGGCAGTTGTCTTCAAAGGCAGTTCGATATAGAAAGTAGTGCCTTTTCCCGGCACACTCTCAAACCAGATAATGCCGCCATGCGCCTCTACAATTTGTTTGCTTATATACAGACCTAAACCAAAGGTCATTTCTCCGTTAGTTCCTTTGCGTTTGGCAGATGTAAAGGGATCGAAAATTTTGCTTTGCAAATTCTCTGGTATGCCAATGCCCTTGTCGGCTACGGTAATAATAAGATTGCTTCCTATCTGGTATGTTTTGATATGAATAAGGCTTTCTTCCGGGCTAAACTTAATGGCGTTTGTAACCAGGTTGTTCAGCACACGCACCAGCTTGTTGCCATCCACAAACAACATGGGGTGCAGTTCGTTTGAAAGAATAATGTCCTGCTTTTTTTCTTTAGCTTTAAAACTTAGCAGGTGCATACATTGCAATAGAAGATTATCCAATGCCACTTCTTTTTTGTCAAGCTTATTTTCTTCATCCAGATCTGTATGAAGCAATTGGTCAATAAGGTCGAAGCAGCTCTTACTCGTTGTTTTAATGATGTTTACAAAACGAGAAATCTCACTGGCAGACATAGTTTGAGGCTCAATAAGACTACTAACCATCTGAATAGAGCTGAGCGGGTTTCTCAAATCATGCGCAACTACTTTTATTACACGCGAATAATTCTTGTTGAATTTGTCGAGTGTCTCCATAGTCAACTCTGATTGTACGAATTGGGTTTTCAGTGCGGCTGCTGTTCGCTTCATTCGCTGCCGGCTGCGCCAGAGCAGAAGAATCAGAACAAGAAACAAAGCGCAAATGACTAGCGTTAGCCACAATAACCGCTGCTGGTATTGCGATCGTAAAAGCGAAGTTGCCAAGGCTTTCTCTTTTAATGCATAGTCTGTATAATCTATACCCGAACTATTATCTATACTCTTTTGTTCGTCGTAATAATAGAGCAGCTTCTCAGCGTACAAAAGGCTGGAGGCATCGTCGCCTTTTGTTTCGTAAAAATCAAACAACTTCTCATAGGCATATCTTACACGAGCTCTGAAACCTTTTGCCTGCGATAGCGCCAGCGAGCGTAAGTAATAAGTTGCCGCTTGGGTAGAATCGGGAACGTTATCTCCCAGGTCTATCATGATGTCTTCTGCGCTGTAAAAAAGGCTATCGTTCAACGCCTGCTGCAGGGCGGCTTCCAGCAGCGCAATGGCTTTCTGCTTTTCATTGTTGGTGGCAAACTTTTCTGCTGTTAGCTGGTCGGCAAACAGCAGCATCGCGCTATCCTTATATCTTTCTGCTATTTCTCTGGCTTTGGTTATGTAATACTCTACTGAATCCTGCGAGAGGCGGTCGGCAAAAACTGTAACATAGTTGCTGTACACAAATGCCATTATAGAGTCATTCTTCAGGTTTTTGCCCATTGCAAAAGCCGTCCGCATGGTGGACATTGTCTTTGAGGGGTTCTCCAGTTCAGAGTACACCAGCGCTATGTTCATCATGGTTTGTACCCGGTTCGGCGGGTCGTTCAGTTCATCATAGCGGTTATAAGCATCGGTATAGTAGCGCAGCGCTTCCTGTAGGTTTCCTCTTAATTCTTCTACAATGCCCAAATTATTGGCAGCATCTGCTTCGCCCTTTCGGTACTTCAGTCGTTGCGCCAGGTCGCGCGCCTTCACAGCATAGCGATAAATGCTGTCTGCATTGAGTTCGTAATAACGTGTAGACAGTTTATTCAGCACATCGGTGTAGGTAATACTATCCTTAGGCTGCAGTAGCTGCATCCGAAGCTTTTGCGTTTGTGCGCTTTGCGCAAAACAAAGGTTGCAGCAAAGGAAGATAGTGGCAGTTAATGATAGTATTTTCATTGCGGATCGCTAATAGTATGTTTGGGTTTTTTTGATAGCATCAGACTTCCGTTTCTGGACTCGCAAACCGACGTGAAATGCTTGCGAGTTCAATAATCACAACTATCTTATTTGGTGGCGTAAACTTACCTTTTTTATTAGTAATGCGCTCCCCTATTGTTTACTTTATGACGTTGCTAATTTTATAGTGGTAGAAAGTCTGCCATTATGAATAAAAACAAGCTGCGCATTGCTGCCTTTGAAATTGTTTTTGCATCAACATGCAAAGATGCTTCCTCTCAAAAAATGGTTCCGGTAAATAAGTTTCTTTAGCCAGAGATGCGAATAAAAAAAATACCGGAAGCAGTTAACTGCCCGGTACTTTTTACACATACTTGTTACTTTATACAGTTTTATTTCCACCAATCAGTTTGATAAGGAAAATAATTACTGCCGCTACCAAAAGAACATGGATCAAACCTGTTGTTACATGAAATGCAAAATAACCCAGCAACCAGGCAATAACCAGAATTACTGCAATAATATACAAGAGATTTCCCATTGTACTTTTTTGTTTTTATTGTTAATAATGGTCATAGGCGAATAGAATACCATGCCATCTTTATTTGCTATTTCGCATTCGGTTTCAGCTTAGGAGTGCACACACAATTTAGTTAAGCTTGCAGCCGGAAGCTCACAATGTAATTTTGATTTAGTTGCCAACCGCTTCATCAGCCAGAAGATTAGCAGTAGTTAAATTAAAAAAAGGCTAGTTTCTTTCGATGAAGAAAAATCAATCCTACAGCACCCGCAGTCACGCAAACGTCTGCAAAGTTGAAGATGCCGGTTCTAAAATTCCCGAACCCAATATTCATAAAGTCGGTAACATGCCTGTCAAACAGCAACCGGTCTATTACATTGCCGAAACCGCCCGCAATCAGTAAGGCAAATACAGACATTTTCAGAAAGCTAAACTTGCCTACATTTATAACAACATAAACAAACAACATTGAAAGAAACCCCAAAGGTAAAATACTCAGCAACCAGAAGCTTATTGTCTTTGGCAAGTTGTCTCCCAAACTCATGGCAGCGCCTGTGTTTTCAACGTATTCAAGCCGAAAGGTATCGTGCAGATAAGAAACAGGTTCTTGGCGTTTTAAGTGTTCTTTGGCCATGTCTTTGGTGGCTTTGTCCCAACTGATAAAAGTCAGACAGCTTAAACAAAACAGCGAAACTTTTACCCATCTTTTCATAGTCGATCTTTGAAAGTTAGATACTCTTGTGTAGTGATGAAGATATCAGGTTTCAAGGAATTTCAATTACCATAAATCAATTCTGATTCTACAGTAAAAATCTCTTTCTATTCCTTCACTCTATCGCGGTTATTATCAAATGACAGCCCAGTCATTATATCTTGCCAAATACACGGTCGACCAAGATCACAAATACCATCCACACCACGATCAATATCGTCAGCACATTAACAATTATAAGAAAAGGATAGTAATTTTTTTGCGAAATAGAAGAGTTGCTCTTCCTCTTTTTACCATAAATAGTAGACAGGATAGGAATCAGCAACAATAACAAAAGCACTATCATTCCCGGATAAAAACCAGTAATGCCAATAGCTGCAACGCTGGTAGCCGCAGCCATAAGCGTTATAATCAGGGATATTAATACAACGACTCGAAAGGTTTTCATTACGCTTCTGCAATTAGTTAGTGGGAACAGAATTAAAGTAAGTATTCACAGCTTCCGGGTCTGCAAAAAAATGCCTTCCCGAAACAATTTTACCGGCATCAATTGTCCATAGCACAGTTACAAAATGGTCGATATTAATACCGTCCTCACGGTTGGTTTTGATGTGCTGGCACTCAATGAAATAGGCGTCTTTGTCTGCAACAATCAATTTCTCAACTGATGGCTTCGACTGGCTCATAATGCCTCCCATCGTATCAAAGAAGGCTATCACTTCTGCCAGCCCTTTTTTCGTTCCGGCCAGCTTATGACCGCCAAGAAAATACCACACCACATCATCTGCCATCACTTGTTTCGTGCCTTCCAAATCTCTTTTGCTATAACATGCAAAAAACCAGTTGACGATGTCTTGATTACTCATATCCTAATAGCTTTAAATGGTGATTTTAACTTGTCGTCATGCAAGGGTTTTTGCTTTTATCCGGCAACTCAGTTCCAGATTTCGTTCATCTCTGTCAGCACTATCGGCTTTCCATCCGTTACCACTATTGTATGTTCATGCTGCGCCATAAAGCCACCTTTGTTACCCACCATTGTCCAGCCGTCAGCAAGCGTTTCGGCAAAAGTCGATGCGGTGGTAATAAAGGTTTCAATAGCCACTACAGAATTTTTCTTAAATCTTGTCACGTTGCAATGATCTCTGTAGTTGGCTATTTCACCCGGTTCTTCATGCAGGCTTCTGCCAATACCATGTCCGGTCAGGTTCTTTATCACTTTAAAGCCTCGCTTCTTAGCTTCCGTTTCTATCAGGTGCCCAATGTCCGAAATGCGCACACTGCCTTTTATCTGGTGAATGGCTTGGTATAAAATCTTTTTAGAAGCGTCAACCAGTTTTTGATGTTGGTTCACATCTTCACCCAGAACAAAAGAGCCGCCGTTGTCTGACCAGAAACCATTAAGCTCAGCAGAAACATCAATGTTCACCAGGTCGCCTACCTTCAGTATTTTATTACCCGATGGGATACCATGGCAAAACTCATGGTTCACACTGATACAGGTACAGCCGGGAAAGCCATAAGTAAGGCTGGGCGCCGGCTTCGCGCCATAATCTGCGAGTAGCTTCGCTCCATAATCGTCCAGTTGTTTTGTAGTCATTCCGGGTTGCGCGTAGCTTCGCATTTCTCTTAGCGTGCACGCTACAGCCTCACTTGCTTTCTGCATCGCATGTAGTTCCGATTCTTTTGTTATCGACATGTTTGTTTCATTTTTTTATAATGCATTAAATTACTCAGTCGGGGTTCTCATGGTTAAAACTAAAATCTGGCTGATCTTCTAAGTAACACCAGAACCTTGACGGCTTCGCGAAGAACAGGTAGTTAAAACTCGTCAGGCCTGATGGCTGCTAAATTTAAATAAAATTTCATTCTTATTTTATTCCTTGCCGCTTATTGTCCGCAATAACCGGTAAAAAATCTTATCTTATACGTCCATTTTCGTCACCTTCGTTTTTCTCGTCAATTGCCGTATGGAAGCCAGCATAGAAAACAAAACAATTGGCACAAGAAAAGAAGGCAATAATACAAAAGGAAAAAAGCCGAGAGCGGTATTGGGTCTCTCAAATCCAAATTGTTGATACAGGTGGGGCAATGACATTAAAGCGTTTGCTACCACATTAATTAGTAACGCAAGGCAAATAAAATTCCAAATGAGAATGACCTTATTACTCAAAACTTTTTTTACAAAGCCAAAGTAATAAATGATGGGTGCAGTGACACCTGATAAAACATCAAAGTTTCTGCCGTGAAAAGTCATGGCTGCCGGAATTGTTTGATGTACAAATAGCCAGAATAAAACGGCTTCGACAAGCATTCTGATAGTGCTGATAAGCGTAAGAATTGGTAAGTCAAAGCTGTCAATAAACACTCTTCCTTTTTTTGTTGAGAACCGGTAAATTATAAAAAGTAAAGCGGGCAAAAACAGCAGCGGAAACCTTGCCGACATGGTTTGTGGGTTGTTATAAAAACCGCTAATGGCAAGTGCAGACTGTAGTAAAATCCAGCTAAGTAACACGAACAAAAATGGTTTGGAATAATGTGTGGCTTTAAAGAACAGTAAGACGCCCGCAAGCACAGCTGCGCTAAATACGAGGTACACATAAAATGATAAGTTTTGCATTGTAAATTATTTTTTGATTACAACACAAAGCACTAACATCATTTGCTGACCATGCTTGCTAATTGGCAAGAAACGGCTTGCCAAATGACAAGAAATAAAGCACTATTTTTTTGAAAATTCTTTTCTGATTCTGCTTAACGATGTGTCTGTCATGCCGAGGTACGATGCAATATGTTTCAGCTGTGCGTACTGAAATATCTCGTTGTTGGTTGCCATTAGATTAGCGTATCGCTCTTCAGCACTTTTATTAATCATGGACAAAGTCCGTTGCTTGTAGGCTACGAATTCTCTAACTAGCATAGCTCTTGCAAACTCTCTGAATTCAGGCACATGGTGGAAAAGCCGATTCAGCTTTTCAAAGGTTATAACAAACACCTTGCAGGGTGTTATTGCCTGTATATATTCTGTTGAGGGTACATGAAGGAAAAAAGAAGCCGCTTCAAAAATCACATGGTCTTTTGAATAGAAATAAGTCGTTGTTTCTATGCCGTTCGTGTCGTAAGTATAAGCCCTTACAAAGCCCTCTGCGAGGTAATAATAATCACTAACCTTACCCTGCTTTAAAAGAAATTCATTTTTTTCAAAATCGACTTCATCAAACATAGTTGTGATAATCTCCAGAGCTTCGTTTGAAACGCTAATATTCGGAATATTAATTTCAATAAAATTGATAAGAAGTTGCTTGCTCATTAATAAAGTTAGTTTCTCTTCAGGTATCAGCTGGTTTACAATTGGCACCGACCAATAAGGAAAAAGGATGATGAAGGCATCATAAATATCCTTTCTCTTTCCCGCAACCTCACCGCCCCGCTACATTGCGGTGCGATACCTGAATCGTATATTTTATCCTAAAACAATTCAAACATTACTTCTTTATAAAGAGTAATCTTAGAGAAGGCAATGTTCCTGACGAAGACCTTGCGAAAAAGAAAAGACCTAGTCCACCTGACTAAAAAAAGCGCGAGCCTTTTAGAAAATTCCGGTTAATTATTACTGAACGGCTGAATTAATAATGTTTCCAGTTTGTTTTCTTTGTCTAAGCCAATCAGCAACTGAAGCTCGGGTGTACCGGCAACTCTATATTTATTGATGCCGTTGGTGGTACTCACAAACGTGGTGTTCATAAAATCATTAATCTTAAACACTTGGTTTTCGGCAACCAATTTAAAACTTGCTGCTGTGAGATGGCTTTTAAAATTCTCGCCACCCAGGGTATAAATGCTATCTGCCTGTTTCGCCTGCAAATAATGAATTACGACTCTCGATATAGAATCAAGCGTGTTTGTATGGTTGTTGTTGGTTTGGCCAAAACCGGTATGTAGTATCAGAATAGTAAGGAAAGTAAGGACGGCTTTTCTCATATCAATGTTTGCATAAAGCTACTGCATTCGGGTCGAGTATCAAAACGCAGACGACTCTTCCCCGCTTTGTTGCCAATACAGCAAGCCAATAAAACCGGTTTGAATGTTATTGGTTTTCTCTGATCTCATTGTCTATGTATAACCAGTCACATATAGCTATTATCAGATTCTTTGCTTGCATAACAAAATATCCGAAATTAAAAATAAAAACTACTGAAATTTGACATTTACCAGCCGCTAATTCAAGATCTTTATCATCTGCGCTTACTCTGCCCACTAAAATACAATCAACCAAAATTCGTAGCGAAAGTTATAAGCATTATCAATCAATATTTCGTTTAAAACTCAAAACTGTTTTGCCACCTGGATACAGCTTCGATTCGATAGGAGTGAATTTTAATATTTTGTCAAGCGAATTAAAAATAGTCATACCGTTACCCATAGCCGTTGGATTGATAATAAGATGATATTCGTCAAGAAGGTTTTCTTTTATTAACGATGAAGCAAAACCTGCGCCCCCAAAAACAAGAATATCTTTACCGGTTTGGCTTTTTAGATCGGCAATTTCTTCTGCAAGGTTTCCCTTTGCCAAAGTCGTGTTGTTCCAGGTAGATGTGTCGAGTGTTTTGGTGAAAACAACCTTTTGAATAGCAGCAATCTTCTTAGCAAACGGGGGAGCCGGATTTTTTTCCGCTGCAGTCTCCCAAAATTTTATAAAGCCATCGGTCACAAGTTTTCTGCCAAGCAACAGAGTATCCGAAGCATCAAGCAGCGAATCAAGATACGCTATAAATTCAGGATCGGGATTCCATGTCATCCAGTCATTTTCACCTGTAAGTCCACCAACGTACCCGTTAAGTGTCATTTGCATTTGCAATTTTACTTTTCTCATTGTTACCGATTTTATTGAAATACAAATCTCGACCACAAATTCAATATCCTTACAGTGTAAATGCGACAATTGTAATGGCAGAATGAGACAATACAAGTAACAACGCCCCGTTCATGTTGTAGCAATCATATTGATGGTATTTACCAATTTCCTGCCCGTGTTGATTGGCACCAACAGGTTTATCAAACAACCTTTTCAAGAACATTCACAAGGTGGAATATGGTAATAGCGCGAGTTCAAACCCACGCCATTGTTGGATTCAACTATTTAGACAAATAGGTTAACCCACCATCAACAAGTAGTTCGGCACCCAGCATAAACGATGAATCATCAGAAGCCAGGAAAACCGCTGTTTTACCAATGTCAGAGGGTTGACCAATTCTGCCGATTGGCATTGTATCCGCAAAGTGTTTTTTCATCGCTTCAATTTGTTCTGCAGGAACAAACTTGTCAAATGCGGGAGTATCTGTTGTACCGGGTGTTATTACATTGGCTCTGATCTTCCTGCTTAAAAGGTCACTTGAAAATCCTTTTGCTAAATAGATGACAGCTGCTTTGGCAGCACCATACAACGTAAAATTCGCATAGGCACGATGCGCTGCGTTCGAACCGATCAAAATAATAGAACCACCATCATTCATATAAGGCAGTGCTTTTTGAACCGTGAAGTAGACACTTTTCAGGTTTAAATCCATTGCCTTGTCATAGTCGGCTTCGCTAATATCTGCCACAGTTCCTAGCGTTCCTGCACCTGCATTGGCTACCACCACGTCTATCTTACCAAACTTTTGAAATGTTTCTGTATACACTCTTTCCAGATCGGCAAGATTGGTTACATTGGCATTGATGGCTATAAAATTTTCGCCAAGTTGCGCCACAGCATTATTTAATGTCGCTTCATTTCTGCCAACGATTGCTCCTTTTGCACCTTCATTTTTAAAGGCTTCCGCAATGCCAAACCCGATACCGCTGTTGCCGCCTGTAATCACGGCAACCTTGTCTTTCAGTTTACTCATTATTTTAATCTTTGAAGTTGTTATTTTAGTTTAATAAGATTCAAAGTGGGTAATGGTCCGCCGGGAAATCGTTGCAACTTTCCGCCTTCATGCAGACTGCCCAGGTCAACACCGGCAAACCCGATGCGATTGATAATGTCTGACACAACACCTTTTGCATCGTCATCATTTCCGGAATAGAAGATCACCCTGTTGCCACCATTTACCTGTGGATTTCTGCTAATACTTTTGCATATAAAGTATTAAATGCTTTCACCACTTTTGCTCCCTTTGCCCATTGGCTTACTACTTCGCTCGATGTTTTTGAGCCTGGCGCAGCCAATTTAAATTCGGGTTCGTTAGCATTGGTCACGTCGATTACTATTTTGCCTTCTAATGAAATGGCAGATAATGCCTCTTGTGCGTGTTCCCATCGCACAGCCAGAAATACCACATCGGCTTCGGCTGCTTGCAGCACCGAACCGGCGATACTATTGCCACCGATTTGTTTCACTTTTTCTGTGAGCGTATCAACACCACGGCTGTTGCTGATCACTACTTCGTAACCTGCTTCGATCAGGTGTTTTGCGAGAGCTGTGCCGATAGCTCCGGCACCGATGATTCCTATTTTCATTGTCTAATTTTTAATGATTGCGCTGCAAAGCTCGCTTACTTAAGTTACTTTTAGTAACTTTGTACTGAGAAATAACAGTAACACAGGTGTAACCAAGTAACACGTGGGTGTATAAAACAGAAGAGATGAAACAGGAACAAACGAGTTGTGAGATAGAAGCGATTCAGCAGGAACAGAAGAGGTGTAAAATAGAAGAATTTCAACAGGAGCGAAAGAAGAGAATGAGCGCAGTTCGAGATTCCATGGACGTGCTGAATGGCAAGTGGAAGATTGCTATCATCTCTTCGATTTGCTGTTATGGCAAACGGCGGTTCTCCGATATTCTGAACGATGTAGAAGGACTTTCCAACCGGATGTTGAGCAAAGAATTAAAGGAACTGGAAATAAACCAGCTTGTAAAACGAACCGTTTTAGAAACACAACCCATTACCGTTCAATATGAACTTACCCAACACGGCAACACATTGCAAACCATCATCACCCATTTGCAGGATTGGGGAGTAGAACACCGAAAGAAAATAGTTGGGAAATAATCTTTCAGTAAGTAGAGACGGTACTGAAATCAAAAACATTCGAAAATAAAATTTAGCTAAAGGATTTATGAAGAAGATAGGATTTTTATCATTTGGCCATTGGGCTAACCATCCTGCCTACACCACCCGAACGGCAGCCCACACATTGCTTCAGTCTATCGACCTGGCAGTGGCGGCAGAAGAAATTGGTTTAGACGGGGCTTATTTCCGCGTGCATCATTTTGCCGCGCAGTTAGCCTCACCTTTCCCCTTGCTGTCTGCCATCGGGGCCAAAACAAGTAAGATAGAGATCGGCACAGGTGTCATTGATATGCGTTATGAAAATCCATTGTATATGGTGGAAGATGCCGGCGCTGCCGATTTAATTTCAGGAGGGCGTTTGCAATTGGGTGTCAGCCGCGGTTCTCCCGAGCAAGTCATTGATGGCTGGCGCTATTTCGGTTACGAACCGGCTGCGGGAGAAACCGAAGCAGACATGGGGCGGCGAAAAGCTTTAGAATTCTTAGATAAGCTGAAAGGCGTTGGGTTTGCAAAGCCGAACCCATATCCCATGTTTCCTAATCCGCCGGGATTGCTGCGCTTGGAACCGTACTCAGCAGGATTGCGGCAACGCATCTGGTGGGGAGCCGCTTCCAATGCAACGGCTGTTTGGGCAGCCGAAAACGGTATGCATTTGCAAAGCTCTACCTTGAAGTTTGATGAAAGCGGTAAGCCCTTTCATATTCAGCAAGCGGAACAAATCAGGTTGTACAAAGAAGCCTGGAAAAAGGCAGGGCATTCGTATGAACCGAGAGTTTCGGTAAGCCGTTCCATTTTTGCATTAGTTACCGATCAGGATCGCCTTTACTTTGGACAGCAAGGAAAAAGTAGCGATAAATTTGGCATGATTGAACCCGAAAAGCGCGCTGTTTTCGGAAGAAGCTACGCGGCAGAACCGGATCAACTTATCAAGGAACTCGCGCAGGATGAAGCGATAGCAGAAGCCGATACCGTCCTGTTAACCATACCCAATACGTTGGGTGTTGACTACAATGTGCATGTACTATCGTCTATTCTAAACTATGTCGCTCCCAGCTTGGGTTGGCGGTGATGATGGTAACCTGTGTAATACAGATAGCGTTTCTCTGGTAACAAAAGGGCGGAGCTATTACCATGGATACAAAAGCGTAGATGGTATCAAAAGCCGTAGGTAATAGATATGACAATACTCTTTACAAACACAGCACTGAGCTGGTAACCAAAAAGTGTATTGACAAAGCTCTAAATAGCCATTATTGTCTCATTATGTGTTACACAACGGATACGATTGAACCGCCAGCAACGGGATTATTGATCACAATAAATAGAAAACACATTCCCAGTTGTGTCACTTTCTTGATGGAAAAGAAATTAAATTAAATCATTTCTCCTTGAAAGCATCTAAGGCAATGGTCGGTTTACCATCATCCTGCCAGGCACTGAGTGCATATTTACTCCATCTGCGTGCGCCTTCGGGTTCCCAATAAACAACACCGAGACCTTTGCCGCCGGGCACTTCTTTTACTTTCTGTTGCACAGCCAGCAGCATGTTGTAAGTGTTCTGTGCCAGCGTATCTATGCCACCTACTTCTACTACCATGACTTCTTTATTATAACGGGCAGCCATGTCTTTCAAATTATTGCCCAGGTCGTTGATGGAAAGTGTATAATCGGGACTGCCGCGAAGCCAGTATGGATAATAAGACATGCCGATAACATCGAACTTCGCGCCATGCGCCGTAGCACTATCAAACCAAGTGCGGAAGCGCTGGTTATTATTGCCTTGGTCTACATGTAGAATGACTTTTGAAGAAGGACTAACGGCTTTAATGGCTTCATAACCTTTATTGATTAGCTGCGCTAAACTATCCCAATGTTTGGTGCTGCCTTCGGAGTAGATCATGCCGCCGGCGGTTTCGTTTCCTACCTGCACCCATTCGGGTGTCACGCCGCTCTTTTGTAACGCCGACATTACATCGAATGTATAGTTGTAAACATCTTCTAACAACTGCGGAAACGGATGACCTACCCAGGCTTTTGGCTTTACCTGCTTGCCGGGGTCTGCCCAGGTATCGCTATAATGAAAATCGATCAGCACGCGCATGCCCCATTTCTGTGCACGCACCGCCATAGCTACGGTTTCTTCTTTGCTGCAATGCCCGCTGGCACTGTCGTTGGAAGGATTAACCCAAGTACGCAACCGTATGGTATTGATGCCATGGTCTTTCAATATTTTCATACAGTCTTCCTTTTTGCCTTCATCGTTATAAAACGTAAAACCACCGGCTTCCATTTGCGGCAGCCAGCCTATATCGGCACCTTTCGCGAAGTCCTTTTGTGTGTTGGTTTGCGCCTTTACTTTAGCTAGACAACTTGTGATAATGACAGCAAAAAAGATGACCGCAATGGTATTGAATCGTGTTTTCATACAGGATAAAAATAGGCAACTGCTATAATGATGCCTTTCTTATCCTCGCTCATCCTGGTTTCTGGCAAAATAAAGTGGCGGGTGACGGTGCATAGTATTCACTACGCACCGTCACCATTAGCTTCATGGCTTGCTATAAGTTACGCTGAGTGAGTGGAAAAACAATTCGGTTCTGACATTATCGAAAGAGGCGATGCCAGAACCGAACAAAACAATAAAAACCGCTAATAAGTAGACAACCTGGCTACCTGCTGTGCATTTAAAGCCTTATTAAATATACCAATCTGGTCGATGGTGCCGGTAAAATAGTAAGGATATTGCGGGTTATTCTGGTCTAACGCACCAATATAAAGATCATCACCATTCGCCTTGAATCCAACCGGGCCGGCACCGGATTGTGTAAGTTTTCCATCTATATAATAGCTGCCTACACCATTTGCGTAGGTATAAACCAGGTGATACCAACGATCGGTTTGTACAAAAGAAACCGAATCTCCCTCCGCATTATAATAACCGGTGTTGAAGTTGCCATATGCGGCCGAGAAGTTCTCGTAATCTTTATCAACATCCTCTGAGCAGTTCATATTATGTTCGTAATAGCCATCCACAAAAGTCATATAGTAAACACCGGACTGCTGATCGTTGTAACCCTTATGAAGAATGCTGTTTCCATGGCATTTGCCTTCGTAAAAATCGCTCACTTTTATAATGGCAAACAGCGTGATGCCCTTATCAGTATTCAACGAGGCACTGTTGGCAACACGCATGTAGTTGTTTCCGCTAAAGTAATAAGCATTACCGGCCACGCCATGCCTGTCTGCTGCCAGTGTAGCATTGTTAAGGGCAATGTTGTTGTGGTAAGAGCTTCTGTCCGACAGGCTTCCGCCATTAAAATCGTACCACGCAACCAGTGCAGAGGTATCTACGCCAACGGAAGCACTCAGCGAAAGCAACGCTGGTTCAGAAGTTCGGTCAGATTGGGGTGATGTGCCTATTTTCAGTTCTTTGGTACAGGAATAAATAGCAAATGAAATAAAGAGCAAAGCAATGGAAAGACACAGGTAAACATACCTGCTTAATGAAGATCTTTTCACAAAATGAGTAAAGCTTTTGTGTCACCAAATATATGCAAAGCGTTACAAAGTTGGTTCGCAAACAGCATTTCTTTCTTGCTATTTTGTATAGTTTTTTCGGTTCTGGCGCCGTCTCTCCCCAAGGGGCGGTACGTACATAAGTTAAAGCGTATTCCAATCTACCGCATCGTCCGCGCTGCCAGACGATGCCTGAACCAAACGGTGAGTTCCGGGGTTATAAATTCCTTATCACGGCATCTAGCTAGGTTTCGTTTATGCCTGACGTAACAGACAGATTGTACAGCAGCCTTATCATTCTCTTATCGTAATCTGTGTAATCCAGCAGATAGGGTGGGAGTGAACTTGGGAACATGATAGAAGAAAGTCCCGGCACGATCACATGTCCTGTAAACCCTAAGGTGTGCATAAACTCATGGTGAATCACAAACCGCTGAAGAAGCGTACCGTTAGCGGTGGCAGCAGTATCTACAAACACACTTCCGTGGTTAATACGCCAGCTACTGTCCCAGGCTGCATATCCAAACCCAATAAAACGCAGGTTTTGTGCACCTTCCATGTGTTCTGAAGGGCATTCCACAATATCGTGATGAGATATTCTTCCCATTACCTGGCTTTCCACTACAAACGAAATGGCGTTTGGCTTTCTAAAGTCTATCCTCGCCTTGCAAACTCTTTCAACTTTCCTGTTACAAAAAACATCCATCAGCTTTGTACAAACGATGCACTTCATTTCAGTATATTCCGGCAGGGACAGAGCCGATCTAATCTTTTCTCTGGCCCAACAGTTGCTTAAAGGTGAGCTTTACACTCACTTTAGTAACCGGTTGTCTGTCGTTCGATATCTTACAATTGTACTGCTCCACCGCTACACATGTAAGAGAGAGCGAACGAATTATTAATAGCTGGCGTAAAAACAAAAACGTTCATTTATCTCACAAAACAAATCGGATGATAGTATCCTATAAAGAAGAAGGCTGGCATATCATTACACAGCGCGCGCATGGCATAGTAGCTGCTCAGCTAGCCATGGAGTGGCGGCGTAAAGATCGACCCCGGCGCTGGACAGAAACCGTACTGGCAATTGCTGAGCACGATGATGCCGAAGTGGAGTTAGACGATAACACCCTACTCACACCCACCGGCGGACCCATCAACTTCGATATGAAAACGTTCGATCCTGCACGTTGCCGCAAACTCTCCCTGCTTACCCAAACCAAAAGCCGATTCATTGCCCTGCTCACCTCCGTGCACATGGTTTTCTTATACGAAAAAGAAGCAGCTGAAAACAAAGAAGCCAACACTTTTTTGTCGGAACAAAAACGCTTACAGCAAAGCTGGGCGAAAGAGCTGGGGATGGAGAAAGAGGAATACCTACGCCTGTACGATCTGCTCGAATGGTGCGATGCCTGTTCCCTGCTCATTTGCCAGGAAAAGCAGCAGCCCGAAAAACGAAAGATGGAAATCAGTGTCGGTCCCGACAAAAAAATGTATCACCTCGTCCAGGTAGATGATACCACACTAACGGTTGAACCGTGGCCTTTTGAAGCCAAAACGTTTACCGTAAGCTTCGAATGGCGCCTGGTAAAGCAGCTGCAGTTTTCTTCTTCTGCTCAGTTCAGGGAAGCCTTTGGGCAAGCACCCGTAAACGAAACCACGTGGACGGTACAAGCGCAAAAAGTAGCCGCCATAAGAAAAAAGGTAAACGTGTAGGTAATGATTGCTTGGTAAGCAATACTGATTTTATGAACTACGGTAATCAGTAACACACCCTCGACATTAAATTTAAATTAGCCCACCGGTTTTCAAATAGTTGTCTCTATGGTGAGGTGATTCTTTTGTTGCTGAAGACAGCTCAAACTTGTCAAGAGAGTTATTTAATGGAATATTGCCAACCGCTGTAACCAAAAAAGCACCAGTAAAATAAAGCAAAGTGGCAGCTAACAAAAGCCAAAACATTGCGGAGACGGGCTGAGTATAGTTGAAATAAGTGGCAACTGGCAAACTAATTAATACCCAAAAGAATATAATAAAAAATACTGGATTTTGAATGGCTCTGTTAATAGATTGCATGGCCGAAAGATATTGATCGTCTTCAAGCTGGCTAAGACTTGGCATAACCGAAAAAGAAAAGGAGAAGAAAAGTCCAGACATAATCCCAACACAGACAATCGCAAGGATTAGAACAACATTTGAGATAGTCATATTATATACTTTATAAAGATAAAAACTTCGAAGGAGTTGGCATTAACGTTCAAACATTAGTGACGGTATGGCAAAAGCAATTGGTCAGTTCAGTACAAATGCTTAGTTAAAAACTAAAGTCGAAGTCAATCACAAATTTTCACTATCGAAATCTGTGAAGAGAATAATGGATGATAAGTATTCCTGCTGCACAAGTGCGGCTTGTCAGCCACGCCTTTACAAATGCATGCATTAGCCGTTATTATTATTTTTTGTCATTGAATAACGAAATGATAACCCACGATAATAATAACGTGAATAGTAAAAAAGCTAAAAAACCAAACTCGTAACTCATAACCCGCAACCCGTAATCCATAACCCATAATCCCCACCCGCAATATTGTCATACATTCACAATTGGATTATACTTTGCGTATCATTGCCAAATAATTCTAAAAAATGAAAACAGGAACACTTGCGTTGGTAGTAATTCTTGCGCTCGTATTAATATTAGGCGGTTGCGGCTGCACAGCTTATAACAACCTAGTAGGCAGCGATCAGGGCGTAAAAAACGCCTGGAGTAATGTAGAAACCAATTATCAGAGAAGAACCGACCTATACAGCAGTGTTGTAAAAACTATAGAAGGCTCTGCCAACTTCGAAAAAGGGACCTTAAAAGATGTAATACAGGCACGTGCTAATGCCAGCAGCGTCAATGTGAATATTGATGATTCAGCATCGTTGGCCCGCTACCAGCAGGCGCAAGGGCAGTTGCAAAGTTCATTCGGCAGATTGCTCGCGGTTTCAGAAGCTTATCCCGATTTAAAAACCACCAAAGCCTTCCAAGACTTCCAGACACAGATAGATGGCACAGAAAACCGCATTAACATCGCCCGTAGAGATTACAATTCCTCGGTAAATGATTATAACTTAAAAGTAAAAACATTCCCGAACAACATCTTTGCCGGTATGTTTGGTTATCACGAAAAAGCGTATTATAAAGCCGACTTGGGTGCAGACAAAAATCCCGACATAAATTTCGACATTAAGTAAACAATATTCGATTTGAACATCTTTCCTTGGCGCAAACACAAAGCTTACTTTACCAACGAGCAGCAAAGCCGCATCGTAGATGCCGTAAAGGAAGCTGAACAGCAGACCAGTGGCGAAGTCCGCGTTTTTGTAGAAGGTCATTGCAGCTACATGGATGCGCTGGACCGCGCGAAAGAAATCTTTTTTAACCTGCACATGGATAAAACAGCACTGCGCAATGCAGTGCTGTTTTACATAGCGGTAAACGATAAGCAGGTGGCCATCTACGCCGACGAAGGCATTCATCAGAAGGTCGGCAATGAATACTGGCAAAACACCATCACCGGCATGTTGCAGCAGTTTAGTCAGCAGCAGTTGGTAGAAGGTTTGATGTATTCTATCCTGCACATCGGTACCGCCCTCCAGCATCATTTTCCATACGATAAAGCGACCGATAAAAACGAGTTGCCCGACGATATTGTGTGGGGTAAATAAACGCGTTCATCCATTGCGGTAAAACTCATTCTACATTGGCAACATCATCTTTTATAAAGCGATATCTGGTACTGGTAATCATTCTCATTATCAGTCATTCGGTATATTCTCAGGATATACCCGCCCGCCCCAACCCGCCGCGTCTCGTAAACGATATGGCAGGCGTTTTATCCGGCGAACAAAAAGATATTTTAGAACAAAAGCTCGTGGCGCTCGACGATAGCACAAGCAACCAGATTGCCATCGTCCTCATCAAGACGCTTAACGATTACCCGATAGAAGATTACGCCAACAAGCTCTTCAGAAGCTGGGGTATTGGCAATAAAAAAACCAATAACGGCGTCCTCATCATTGCTGCCATCACCGATCATAAGGTACGCATCGAGGTTGGCTACGGACTGGAAGGCACCATTCCCGATATCACGGCCAACAGCATCATCGAAGACGATATTGCTCCTTCTTTCAAAACCGAAAATTATTTCCAGGGCTTAAACGCCGCAACCAGCGATTTAAGCAAAGCCGCCGCTGGCGAGTACCATGTGCAGCACCAGGGTGACGACAGCAAAGACGATAATGGCGGCGGCATCGGGTTTGGTCTTATTATCATCATTTTTATCAT
>CAZZZH010000007.1:0-11464 GCA_964658445.1 Ilyomonas sp. | reverse complement strand
CGGTGGTGGTCGTGGTGGCGGCATGATGAGTCGCAGAGGTTACGGTGGTCTCGGGCCCTTTATTCTCGGCAACATCATTGGCAATTCCCTCGGTGGCGGTAATCGTGGCTGGGGCGGCGGTGGTGGCGGCTGGAGTGGAGGAGGCGGTGGTGGCTTCGGTGGTTTTGGTGGCGGCAGCAGCGGTGGTGGCGGTGCCAGCGGCGGCTGGTAGATACACTTCCACCCGGCAATCCATTCGTTCTATCCCTTTAAAGTGGGGCAGGGCAAAAGTCGGTAACGAAGCTCATTATACAAGCATCTTTAAAAAAATGAAGCCCATCTTTTTCGATATTGTTTGTTATCTCGCAAAAAACACCTTACCTGTTTTGTCAGGTTTAACCTTGCTTTATAAAGCCGCTTTTTTGTCTCTGTTTGGAATAAGCTAACTTCGTCCGCTATTGCAGTAACTGAAATGACAATCTGGCTTTTACCGGCTGCATTGCATTGTTTTTGACCACAGCAAACGCATTAAATTTAATAAACGAACTCGATTGATATGTTAGGTTTTTTAAGCAAATTGTTAGGCGGTAACAAATCAGAAAAAGATGTAACGAAGCTACAGCCTATCGTTACCCAAATCAACGAATGGTATCAGAAATACCAAACCATCTCTAATGATGAACTGCGCAACAAAACAAACGAATTTCGCACCCGTATTGCCGACTATCTGAAAACCTCAGATGATGAAATAAAAGACTTGCAGGAGAACGCAGAAAAGCTGGATGAGAACGACATCCAGAATAGAGAAGCTATCTACAAAGACATTGATACCGGAAAGAAAGAGCGCGATAAAAAGATAGAAGAAATTCTCACCGAAATATTGCCCGAAGCCTTTGCCGTAGTAAAAGAAACAGCGCATCGTTTTAAAGACAATACAGAGATCGTTTCTGCCGCTACTCACCTTGACCGTGAACTGAGTGTAAGCAAAGAGTATATCCGCATTGAAGGCGATAATGTCATTTATAAAAACTCATGGAATGCAGCCGGAAGCCTCATCACTTGGAACATGCTGCACTACGATGTACAGTTGATTGGTGGTGTGGTATTACACCAGGGAAAGATTGCTGAAATGGCAACGGGCGAAGGTAAAACCCTCGTGTCTACATTGCCGGCTTATCTCAATGCATTGGCAGGAGAAGGCGTGCATATCGTAACAGTGAATGATTACCTCTCGCGCCGCGATAGCGAATGGAATGGTACTTTGTTTGAATGGCTGGGTCTGCGTGTCGATTGTATCGATAAGCATCAGCCCAATACAACTGCGCGGCGCAATGCGTACCTGGCAGACATTACCTACGGTACCAACAACGAATTTGGCTTCGACTACCTGCGCGACAACATGGTGCACAATCCGGCGGAAATGGTGCAACGCAAACACCACTATGCCATGGTGGACGAGGTGGACAGCGTATTGATCGACGATGCGAGGACACCACTGATTATTTCCGGACCTGTAGGTCGCGATGATACCACGCAACAGTTCTTCGATTTGAAGCCACGCGTCGAGCGTTTGGTAGAAACGCAAAAGCGCGCAACGAATGCATTTTTAAATGAAGCCAAGAAGAAGATTGCCGAAGGCAATGATGACCCGAAAGATGGTGGACTAGCTTTGTTCCGCGTGCATCGCGGTTTGCCAAAGAACAATGCATTGATTAAGTTTCTGAGTGAGCCGGGCATTCGTGTGAAGCTGCAGAAAGCAGAGAACTATTATCTCGCCGATCAGTCAAAGGAAATGTCGAAGGCAGACGAAGAGTTATACTTCTACATTGATGAAAAGAACAACTCGGTAGAGCTTACAGATAAAGGCATTGCAATGATAACCGGGGCTGGCGAAGACCCTAACTTCTTTGTATTGCCCGACATCGGTGTTGACCTTGCCGTGATAGATAATGATGCTGCTGAAGATGCAGAAGTAAAGCGTCATAAAAAAGAAGGCATATTATCCGACTATGCCACCAAAGCTGACCGCATCCATACTGTTCAGCAATTGCTGAAAGCCTACACTTTGTTCGATAAAGATGTAGAGTATGTGGTGATGGATGGATCTGTAAAAATTGTGGATGAGCAAACCGGCCGTATTCTCGATGGGCGCCGCTACAGCGATGGCCTGCACCAGGCAATTGAAGCGAAAGAGAATGTAAAGATCGAAGCGGCTACGCAAACCTATGCTACGGTTACATTGCAGAATTACTTCCGCATGTATCACAAGCTGGCGGGTATGACCGGTACTGCCGAAACAGAAGCCGCGGAGTTGTGGGACATCTATAAATTAGATGTAGTAAATGTTCCTACGAACGTAAAAGCTATCCGCACCGATGAGCAGGACTTGGTTTATAAAACACGTCGCGAAAAATATAGTGCTGTAATCGAAAAGATAGAAGAACTACGGAATGCAGGTCGGCCGGTTCTTGTGGGTACAACATCGGTTGAAGTAAGTGAATTGCTTTCGCGCATGCTTCGACAGAAACAAATTCCACACAATGTATTGAACGCAAAGCAACATGCTCGCGAAGCGCAGGTGGTTGCCGAAGCCGGTCTGGCAGGCGCTATTACCATTGCCACCAACATGGCAGGTCGTGGTACTGATATTAAGCTCGGGCCAGGCGTGAAAGAAGCAGGTGGTCTTGCTATTGTGGGCACAGAAAGACACGAAAGCCGCCGTGTGGATAGGCAGCTTCGTGGTCGTGCAGGTCGCCAGGGCGATCCGGGATCTACCCAATTCTTTGTGTCGCTGGAAGATGACCTGATGCGGATGTTCGGCAGCGAGCGCATTGCAAAAGTGATGGACTTTGCCGGCTATAAGGAAGGTGAAGTGATTCAGCACAGCATGGTGACCAAAAGCATTGAACGTGCGCAGAAGAAAGTAGAGGAAAATAACTTTGGCATTCGTAAGCGTTTGCTCGAGTATGACGATGTAATGAACAAGCAGCGCACGGTTATCTACGCTAAGCGTAATCATGCATTATTTGGCGACCGCCTTAGCCTTGACTTGGACAATGCTTTTTATGACGTAGCTGAGTCGCTGGTGAGCAGCTTTAAAGAAAGTAATGACTGGGAAGGATTTAAGCTGGAAGTAATTGTAAATTTTGGATTGGATACAGTCATTACACAAGCCGAATTCGAAAGTGAAAATGAGCAAAGCTTAACCGATAAATTGTATAGTGAGGCTTTTGCTAACTACCAGGTGCACCGCAATGAGATCATTCAGCAATCGGCTCCCGCTTTTGTTGATATCCGGAAAAAACAGGGTGCGCATATCGAAAACGTTATTGTGCCTTTCACCGACGGCAGGCGTATGATACAGGTATTAGCGAACCTTGATAAAGCAATCAATAGTAATGGTCTGGAGTTAGTGCAATCACTTGAAAAAACAATAACACTTGGCTTTATTGACGATGCCTGGAAAGAGCACCTTCGCGCGATGGATGATCTGAAGCAAAGTGTACAGACTGCTTATTACGAACAAAAAGATCCGCTCGTTATTTATAAGGGCGAAGCTTTTATTCTGTTTCGCCAGATGGATAGTGCAGTAAACAAAAGCATTGTCAACTTTCTATGCCACTCCGAAATACAGAGTGAGCAACAGCCAATGCCAGCCCGGGAAGCCCGCGAGCCTAAAACCGACATGAGCAAAATGCGATCGAACAAAGCCCAGGTAGAAGCCGCCGGCACTGATTACGCAGCTAACGAGAATGATTATTATGATCCTTCTGCGGCCGTTAAACAAGAGCCGGTCAAAGTAGGTCCGAAAGTGGGTCGCAACGACCCTTGTCCATGTGGAAGCGGAAAGAAGTTTAAGAACTGTCATGGCAAGGATGCTTAAGCCGGATATAGAATTGCTTATTTATAATGCCTCATGTCTTTCGATATGGGGCATTTTAGTAACTAAATTCTAAGCTTTAGTTACTAAAATGGTCATTAACTTAAAAGAATTGTTATTGCAAATAAATTATTTTTCAATAGGTATTAGTTCTCAAAACATTTGTAGTTGTATCGATAGCAGGATGTGAGTAAGCGGCATAGTTTTTATTAAAAATGCACAGACCTTTTTAATGATAACCTATGAAAAAGCTTCCTTGAGAAGCAATGCCGGAAGTATTTCTTCCGGCATTTTATTTACGTTATTGCAAAAACTAAAAACATCATAGCTCCGTATAAACCTCAAAATTCTACTTGCTTTTTGCGGAAGCTAATTATAAAACAATTCGTTTGCCTTGCTGAGGAAAAATAAGCCGCAAGCCTAATGCATTCAAAGCTTTCAATTGTTTTATGATTTTTGTTTCATTGTCGCCGTCGGGCTTTATGTGCGTAATGATGACCGGAAAGTTTTGTAGTGAATTATGTTTGGACAGGGCAGCAAGGCCTTTCATCTCAGCCATCAGTAAAGCCGGTGTAAGATGACCAAACAATTGTTTATCCGGCTGTTCATTAGGATAAGAGCATTCTATAAAAACTCCTTTCAGTTGGTTTTTCATTATCAAGGGCGTTATGGCTTGCCACACATGCTGCAGGCATTGCGAGTGCTCGATGCTATCGGCGCCTGTATCTCCAAAATATAAAAGATAACTACTGTCTTTTCTTACTAAAAAAGCAGTGCTTTCATAGGGATTGGCGTGGCTTAGCGTGTACGCAGTTACCGACAATTGCGTGCCCGCAATAGCTACTTCACTGTCTTGAATCATTACTTTATAATGATACTTACCAAGCTTCGGTTTTTCGCCTTCATCGCCAAAGTTTGCCCAGGTTTGCCAGGAAAAATAATGTTGCTCTATTCTATCTAAACAAAATTGAGTTCCATATATATTTTTTGTCGTGTCGGCAGGCGAATTAATAATTAATCCTGCCACATGATCGAGATGAGGATGCGAAATACAATAAGCTTTGATGTTTTGTTTGATAACATTAGTAGCGCTCTCATGAAATACGCCATATGAAACAGCTTTTTCGATACCGGCATACAACGTGCCTGCGTCAAGGCATACATAATCGTCTGAAGCCCTTGGGGCAACCATATATGCTGACAAGTTTGCTTCATTCAAACCGCCTTGTGTGCCCAATGGAACAATGGTAAAAGAAGGTGTTGGTTTCTGCGCATACAATGCAACTGGATTTATTGCTATGAGAAAAAGAAGATAAAAGAACGAATGCTTCATAATTTTTATTCTATCCGGTTTGATTACTATGGTTTATGTATAAAAAAATTTGGCTGGCTTTTGGCAAGAACAATGCATACTTTTAGACATGCATTGTAACTGTTTTTTCGCGAGGTTGGTTTTTTGCTTCTTTCTTTCTTTACTAATTTGTTCGAAATGTTTATCGCAAGCGAACCGTGGTAACGACACGACTTACTATCAGTTCTTTCCTGGAAGCATAACTACCCGGCTTTATCTTTCGCAGAAGTATACTAACTTCACGCTGCAAGGCAAAGATGCAAAGGACTTGCGATACTTGCCGAATACCACGCTTAATTTAGGTGTTGGTGCAACCTATCATAATTTCTCATTGAACCTGGCTTATGGTTTTCCGTTTTTAAATACCGATGACAACAAGGGTAAAACGAAATATTTAGATCTGCAGGGACATTTTTATACTCCAAAAATGGTTATCGACTTTTATGGACAAAACTATAAGGGCTATCACTTAGCTGACGGATTGGCTGCCAAGCCCGGTGATGATTATTACTATCGCCCCGATGCAAAACTTAATTTGTATGGTATTTCTTTGTATCACGTTTTCAACAATAAACGTTTCTCTTACCGCGCAGCTTTTATACAAAACGAATGGCAGAAAAAGTCTGCCGGTACGGCGCTCTTAGGTGCCGAAGTTTATTATGGTGTAATGAAGGCAGACAGCAGTTGGGTTCCTCAGGCTTTGGCTGAAGACTATACGCAAAGAGGGATTGATAAAATCAAATATTTTAGTGTCGGACCAGGCGTTGGATATGCTTACACGTTTGTAGCCTTTCAGCATTTATTTATTACAGGTTCACTGACAGCAAACCTCAACTTTAATGTAAGCACAGAAACCTTAGCTCCGGCGCAGATGAACCATTTTTCTGTAACTCCGCTAGCCCGCTTTCACATAGCAGCCGGCTATAACGGTAGGGTTTGGAATGTAAGCGCCTCATGGGTTGCAGACCGTATGCCTTTTCGTGGTGACGCTTCTGAAAGCAAGTATTTATTGCAGACCGGCAACTATCGCATCATCTTAGCTAAAAGACTTTTTCCCGGACCTAAATTGAAGAAGCACCTTCATTTTGTAGATGCAATTTTCAAAGAATAATAGTCCAAGCGGAAAACAGATGTTATGCGTAGGAAAAACTTTTTAATGCCAACATTAAATTTTGCTCTCGAAATTTAAGCTGGCTTGCCTGAAATTAATATTCGAAACAGCGTTTGCTATTTCTTTTTGCAGAAGTATAAAACAGACCTGTATTTCATCCTTATTGTTCAGCATCGAATATCAAATTCTGTCACTATCATAATGCTTACCTGAGGGGTTGTTGTAAAATGACACAATAGAAATCTGTGTAGATTTTCCGTGTAGTAGAAACGAATTGTTTGAAATAAATCAACGACTTCACTTATACAGGAAATAGTTTGTTGTACCATTAGCAACAGTGGTAGCAGGCTATTTCAGCGTTGCATTTTGGATAGAGCCGCCCTTATTCAAGGGTGACTTTTTTTAGACAGATTCTTTTGCCTGCACCGCAACGAGATCAGATAATTCAACATTCATAGGAAGCAAACCAATCTGAACAATGGCACGTTTGCCGCGTATTTCTTTTACTTCGCCAACTTGGTGATTCTTTTTCATTTTTACTTTACTGCCTTCCTTTATTTCGTCGTTCGTTTCCTTATATTTTTTGTCAGCTTTCTTCGCCAGTTTGTTATTGGTTGTTTGTTCGTTTTTCTTAAATAAAAGGTTTTGAATTTGCTTATAAATCTCTTCTTTATTGTCGGCTTTGCGCCATTCCAAAACAATCTGTTTTAGCTTGCGCTCGGTCTCTTTCATGTTAGCAATGCGTTCTTCGGTAATGCGGTTTTGCTGCTTCAGGATTTCTACCTGTTGCCGGTGGCGTTCCTTGTCCAGCACGGTTTCCATCTCTTTTTGAAGTTGGGCATTTTCTTTTAAAAGATGGTTTAGCTCCTTCTTCTCTTTGTCTATGTGTTGAAGGTCTTGTTCAGTTCGATTCAATAATTTATCCAGGCGAAAATGATCTTCGTCAACCAGTTTTTTGGCACGGTTTATCAGGTGCTGCGGCAAGCCAATACGCTCTGCAATAGAAAAGGTATAACTACTGCCGGGCTTACCTACAATAAGCTTGTATAGCGGCTTTAAATTTACTTCGTCAAATGCCATCGCACCGTTGATGATACCTTGCGTATGGTTCGCCATTACCTTTAGGTTCAGGTAATGTGTGGTAACAATGCCAACCGAATGTCTTCTTGCCAGTTCTTCCAATATTACCTCTGCAAATGCACCGCCCAAATTAGGATCGCTGCCACTGCCCAGTTCATCAATAAAGAATAACGTTTTGCCATTGGCATTTTCTATAAAATGCTTCATGTGTAGCAGGTGCGAAGAATACGTGCTAAGCTCAAACTCAAGATTTTGTGTATCGCCAATGTGGATGAACAGCTGCTTAAAAATACCCATCTGCGAAGTAGGATGAACCGGTATCAACAGGCCACTTTGTAACATCATTTGGTTCAGACCAATTGTCTTCATCGTTACCGTTTTTCCGCCTGCATTAGGTCCGCTGATAATTAGGATTCGTTGCTTATCATCTAGAGTAATATTCACCGGAATTGTAGGTTTTCCGGCTTTCTTGTTATATAAAAAAAGAAGCGGATGATAAGCATCTTTCAGGTCAACGATAGCTTTGTCATATACATTTGGATAATTGCCGTTCACTTCAATAGCAAAGCGGGCTTTAGCTCTTATAAAATCGAACTCACCAATAACCTCCAGATACGTTTGAAGTAAAGCAGAATAAGGTGATAAGCGGCTGGTAAGCTCTCGCAAAATACGCACAACTTCTTTGCGTTCGTCGTTTTCTAAAGAGAAGACTTCATTGTTCAGTTCAATGGTTTCTTCAGGTTCGATAAAAGCTGTTTTACGGCTGTCGCTTTCTCCATGCAGGATGCCTTTTACCTGTCGCTTATACTCGCTAAAAACTGCTACCACTCTGCGTCCGTTGCTAAAGCTTTCATCTATATCAGCCGTGTAGCCACTCTTAGCCAGCTTCGCCACTACACGCTCAAACATGCGCCGTTGCTCATTGCGCTTTTTATACAAATTCATACGGATTCTGTGCAGCGCCTCAGAGGCATTGTCTTTTACATTGCCGCCTTCGTCTAGCACTTCATCTATCTGTTTGATAATAGCTTTCTCGTACTGTTTGTCTTCAACTACTTTGTGCAATGCAGGATAAGCCGTGCGCCGGTCGGCATCAAACCAACGGAAGATGCTTTCGGCATTTTCAGTTAACTTTCTTATCTGCAAAAATTGCTCGCCGGCAAGCATGCTTCCCTGTATTCCGAGCAACTTTATATCGCGTTGAATATTGATGGTAAAATCGATAGGGAAATATTGACTTTGCATAGCCAGCAACTTAAATTCGTGGCTTTGCTGCAGCTCGATGTCTATGTATTGTTTTTGTGTGTGAATGCGAAGATTGTCGGCTTTGCTTTGCGCGTATTCTGTGCTGCAATGCAGCGCCAGCAAGGCTTTGATCTTATCAAACTCTAATTGTGAAGTGGCTGATTCGGGATATAACTTCATTAAGAAAATAGAATAATAGGTCGTAAAAATTTAGCTTGCAAATTTCGTAAAATATTTTATCGAAGCGAGAATGTAAAGCTGATTTATTACCCAATAATAAGCTAAAAGACTAACGGTACTTTACGGTAGGCTCATAATTTTAAGCACTATTTAATCTCTATTCAGGCGCTTTGTTGTAAGAGCTGGTTAGCTTTGCAATTACAAATCCAATATCATGAAACAGATTACTCAAGCATTCTGGTTACGTTCTTTAATCATTACTTGTCTTACTAAAGCAACCTCATCTTCATTTAGCAAATCGTCAGAGCAGTTTCATAAAAGTCTTGAATACTTTATTTCAGGAAGATTTACAAAGGTGGATTTGAATTAAAATTTTCGATATTAGAAGAAAAGAAATAGCAAATGTTATTGGGATTGAGGACAGCTGGTAACTAATATTTTACTGCCAAAGCATTAAGAATTAGAAACCAATTTTGTGTCTTAACACCATCGTTGTTACTCATTTAAAGATAACGGTCCCAAAGTTTTTGGTGATCTCTTCCTGCATCGCTTTTAGTTCCTTGTGTACGCGAATGAGCTGCATCTGCTCTTCCAGCGAGGTGCTCTTTTCCATGTCGTTTTGGTTTTGCTCAAACATGCGTTTCAGCTTACGCAGCTTGAAATAATGGAGGCTTTTAAACACATCATCGTGGCTGTTATCTACGTTCACAATTTGTTTGTTATCCGAGTATTCATCCCATCGGTTGCTTAGCTCAAAAGGAAACATGGTGATGGAAACCACGAGGTCGCGAACCTGCCCATCTTGGTTATACAATAACGTTTTTGCGGTTGGCTCTAAGCCGCTGCTGTATTGGGTTTGGAACAAATCGTACAACCTGTTCAGCTCAGGGTTTTCAAATTCATATCCTTCCAGCTCGTCAAAAATGAACTGTGCCATTGTCCGGTTTTCATCCCAGGCATTCAGACCATATTCAAGTAAGACACGAAGCACACTGCGCTCTTGCAAGTCATCACCATGAACAATCATGTCGATATTGTCCTGCACCAAAGCTGCCGGCAATGCAGAAGGCTCTACATTTTCAAAAGGTAGTCGTTTGTCTTCTTTACCTACACGATCTCTTTTGTATTTATTAACCAGTGTAGTTAAACCAGTTTCATCAATGTTTAAAAGATGAGAACATTGACGGATGTATTCTTGTTGTTTTGTGAAGTCTTCGGCTTTATCAATCTTGCTGAGCGTTTCAGCAATACTGTTTACGACTTCATTCTTCCGGCTGATGTCGGTTCCCGCATCGCGGAGCATCACTTCCAGCTGAAAAAGAATAAAGTCTTTTCTGTTATTGGCAATAAAATTTACAAAATCTTCTTTGCCAACTTTTCTTACATAACTATCCGGGTCTTCGCCATCCGGAATCAATACCAGCTTCACGTTCAGACTTTCTTCCAATGCCATGTCGAGCCCGCGCAAAGCCGCTTTCACACCAGCCGCATCGCCATCATAAATAATAGTCAGGTTCTTCGTAAACTTCTTTATCAACCGCAACTGTTCTGTGGTTAACGAAGTGCCGCCGCTTGCTACTACATTTTCAATGCCGGCTTGGTGCAGGCTGACAACATCAGTGTAACCTTCTACCAGTAAGCATTCATTTTGCTTATCGATGGCTGTGCGGGCGAAGTAAGAGCCATACAGGATACGGCTCTTCGTGTACAATTCATTCTCCGGCGTATTGATGTATTTTGGCGCCTTGTCAGCTTTGCCAATAACGCGCGCGCCAAAGCCAATTACTTTACCTGAATTGTTATGGATAGGAAAGATGATGCGGTTGCGATAATTATCCGATAACTTATCGTCTCTATTTATAACCAAGCCAGTCTTTACCAAAAGCTCCGGATTGTATTGTTGTTGCAGAGCCGCTTTGGCAAATGAGTCGCGAGAAGATGGGTTGTAACCCAGCCCGAATTTTTCAATAATCTCGCTGGTAAAGCGACGTTCCTGTATAAGATAACTTAAGGCAACAGCTTTGCCTTCTTCGCCTTCAAACAACTGCTGCGCAAAGAATTTTTGTGCAAAGCCGTTAATGATAAATAAGCTTTCTGCTACCTGTAGCTGCTGCCGCTTCTCATCACTTACTTCGGTTTCTTCTACCTCTATGTTGTAACGGGCTGCCAGCCATTTCATGGCTTCTACATAACTGTATTTTTCATGCTCCATCAAAAAGGTGATGGTATTTCCGCTTTTGCCGCAGCCAAAACATTTATAGATTTCTTTGGCAGGAGAGACGGTAAATGAAGGCGACTTCTCGCCGTGAAACGGGCAAAGTCCGAGATAGTTGGCGCCGCGCTTTTTAAGCTTTACAAATTCACTTATCACATCAATAATGTCAATGCGGTTGGTGATCTGTTGTATGGTTTGTGGTGTAATCATTTGCAGTAAACAAATGTAAATGAAAATGCGAGATGACTGTTATAAGGTACAATAGAAGTGGTAGTTGAAAATCGATCTTGCTTATCTATTTCACCTCATCAGAAAGGTTATCATACTCTATTTTTGTAATCATGAGAGAAATGGTGTTAGAAGACAGAGGTACTGAATCTTACAAGCTGACCTGGGATTACCAGGAAGCTTTATTGCAACGTA